>NZ_JAVAYC010000009.1:0-194755 GCF_042709235.1 Pseudomonas sp. LS_2
CGGCTTGTGCCGGGCTTTGAGGTTGAAAGGTGTTTCAGGCGATGCGCCCGCGTTCGGCAAGGCGGTCGGCACCCCCCTCGGCAATGCGTTGGCCTGCAGGCGTACGTTCGAAGCCACCTTCGGCGACGCGCTGGCCGATACTGGTGCGTCCGGAGCCATCTTCGACAAGCAGGCGCTTTTGGGCGTTTTCAGCTTCTGCCGTGGTCGCTGGCAGTTGTTGGTAGGCAGCGAAGCTGGTGGCACTGCTGGCGATGAGGGCAACGGCGACGATCAGCGAGGAAAGGCTTTTCATGACGATGACTCCGAATGTGTCCAGTAGGGGCAGTGATGGGTGTCCGTCTCTGCATGGGTTCAGACTACGGCCTGCCCCCGCTGGGCGTTATTCGATAAGTGCCGCCTTTTTGCCTGATTCTGTCGGCGTGCAATGGCTGGTGTTTTGCGCATGGACAAGCACCGATGGGTTTTCCCGCTCGGTGCGCAGGAAGGCGATCAGTACCCTCAGCTTGGCAGGTACTCGGCGCCTGTCGGGGTAGTAGAGCTGCAGTGGCGGGAATGCCGGGCACCAGTCCTCCAGCAGCATTACCAGGTGGCTATCGTCGGCCAAGGGGGGCGTGTCCGCGCCTATGACGTAGGCGATGCCCAAGCCATCCCGTGCCGCACTCACCAGGATCTGCGAGTCGTTGAGTACCAGGCGCCCCTTGACGTTCAAGTCATGGCGCTCATCGGCGCGGGCGAACGACCAGCGCTCGATCTGCCCGCTACTTTCATTACGCAGGGTCAGGCAGTCGTGGCTCAGCAGGTCGCGAGGATGCTGCGGGGCTGCGTGACGTGCCAGGTATTCGGGTGAAGCAACGACCTGGGCCCTGAGTGCAGGCCCTACGGCGAGCGCGACCATGTCTTTTTCCACTGCGTCACCGAAGCGAATGCCGGCGTCGCAACCTTGGCTGACGATATCAACCAAGCCATTCTCGACACGGATTTCCAGGTTGATCTGCGGGTACGCCCGCATGAATCGCCGCAGGATCGGCTGCAACACGATCCGGTAGCCGGCACGCGGCACGCTCAGGCGCAGCAGGCCGGTCGGCAGTTCGGCCTCGCGGCCGAGTTCCTCCGAGGCGCTGGTCAGTTGCGCCAAGGCCGGTTGCACCCGAGCCAGGAAGCGCTGGCCGATCTCGGTGAGGCTGACACTGCGGGTAGTGCGGTTGAACAGGACCATACCCAGTCGTTGTTCAAGGTTGCGGATGCTTTGGCTGACGGCCGAGGGTGAGACGCCGAGGCGAACGGCGGCGGTAGAGAAGCCTTTTTCTTCGGCGACGGCGATGAAGGTAATCAGCCCATCGAGGTGGTCTTGTCGCATGAGCAAATCTCCAGCACCGGGGAGAGGAGAAGATCTATTTCATACCCAAATCTACTGGCCACGCTGTAGGAAAATGTTACCTCAATTTGCAGGGCTTTAATGGGCTCGTTTGTTGGGAAATCGCTGACCATTTGTTAGAAAAATTCACTTAACCATCAAAAATCAGTTGGATTTTCACAGCAGTCCAAGCGCCCATGGGTGGGTAGCGCCAGCGCTTAGCCTTGGCCCGGGCGTTGCTGGCGTCTGAAAGGGCGATCGCTCAGTCGGCTTGAAGTTCGCGAGCCAATGCCTTCTCCAGCCGACGCATGTGCCGTGCGAGTGCTTGGCGGTGGCGCTTGAGCTGCGGTACGGGTAGCTCGCTTTGCTCCAGTACTTCGCAGGCCAGCATCAGCTCCTTGGCTTCCAGTATGCGTGCCACGCTGAGGATCTTGTGCGCCTGTGCGGCCAAGGCTTCGGCCTGGGTCGTCGGGTCCAGCGCCATCAGCTCGGCCAGGTCCTCTTGCAGGCTCAGGTGCAGTGCCACAAGCATTCGCCGACGGTCCTTGGGGTCGTTGCCAACGATGGCGCCCAGGCCCTCTGAATGGAACAGCTTGCTCGACGGTTGCCGATGAGCGCTGGGTACAACACGCGCCAGGTGCTGGCCGAGCGTATTCAGGCTGATGGGCTTGAGCAGGCAACCGTCCATGCCGGCGTCAAGGCATCGCTGCATTACTTCCGGCTGGGCATTGGCGGTGTAGCCCAGGATGGTGCAGGGTGCCTTGCCGAGCCGATGTTCCTCGGCGCGCACGGTTTCAGCCAACTGGTACCCGTTCATGCGGGGCATGTTGCAGTCCAGGATCAGCACATCGAAGGCACCGTCGTGCCACTTGCGCAGGCCTTCGTGGCCATCGCGGGCCTTGTCGTGGGGCAGGCCGAGGTAGCTGAGTTGCTGAGCCATCAGCAGCAGGTTGGCGGGGTGGTCGTCGATGACCAGTACCTTCAGGTTCAGGTCCGGCAATGCGATGTGCTCGGCCTTGACGTCGACGGGCGGGGTGATGTTCACGCATTGCAGCGGCATTGTCAGGCTCACCTGGGTCCCCACGCCCTGAAGGCTCTTGAGCTGTAGATCCCCGCCCATCATTTCGCACAGGGTGCGACTGATGGCCAGGCCAAGGCCGGTGCCGGCACGGGCACCTTCGCTATGCGGGTTGGCCTGGGCGAAAGGGGTGAACAGCCGCGGCAGGTCGTCGTCGTGAATGCCGATGCCACTGTCGCACACTTCCAGGTCGAGGCTTGGCAAGCCGCTTGGGCCGGGGGGGTGGACCTTTGCGCTGATGCGTACCTGCCCCTGCTCGGTAAACTTGATGGCATTGCTGAGCAGGTTGGACAACACCTGTTTGAAGCGCAGCGGGTCGAGCAGGGCCTGGCAATGCGCTGATGGCTCGACTGCGACCTCCAGCGCCAGGCCCTTCTGCCGTGCCTGGCCGTCGAACACTCGGCGCACGGTCTCGATCAGGCTGGAGATGTCGACGGGTTCGGGGACCAGTGACAGGTGACCGGATTCGATTCTGACGATGTCGAGGATGTCGCCGATCAGGCCGAGCAGGTCCTTAGCCGAGTGATAGGCGACATCGATGGCGGCGCGATCCAACTGCCCCTGATCGGCTCGTCGCAGGGCGAGTTCCAACATGCCGATCACGGCGTTCATGGGGGTACGGATTTCATGGCTGATGGTCGCCAGGAAGGTACTTTTGGCTCGGTTGGCGTCGTCCGCCTGCTGCTTGGCAGCGCGCAGGTCCTGGATCAGTACGCGTCGCTCGCTGATGTCGATCCAGCCACCGATGATGCCCTGCACCTCTCCCAGGGAGTCGCGGTAGGGCAGGATCCAGTGGTAGATGGTCAGTTCCCGGTCTTTCAGGCGTAATGGCCGGTCGACGATCAATGGGGTGCCTGCGGCCATGACCTGCAGGTAGTCGGTGTGGATCTGTTGGGTGTAGTCACAATTGCCCAGCAGGCTCTCTTGCAGGCGTTTGCCCATGACCTCCTCGGCGCTTGCATCGACAGCCTCCAGGTAACTGTCGTTGCAACTTTGCAGGCGCCCGTCCCGGTCACGTACATAAATGGGGTGGGGCGTGCCGTTGAGCAATGCACGCATGAACTCGAGCTGGTCGTTCAGTGCCCGTTCGGCGCGCTGGCGGTGGCGGATCTGGCGTCGCAGGTAGGCGTTCCAGACCATCGCCAGCGCCAGCAATAGTGCAATGCCCAGCACCAGGCGCACGACCAGGCGTTGGTAGTCACGCCACTGGCTGCCATCGTGCAGCGTGTCGCCCCGCCAGCGATTGTTGATGGCGCCAAGCTCCTCCGGCGAGATGCTCAGCAGTGCCTTGTCGAGAATCGAGGCCAGCTCTGGTAATCGCCGGGTGCTGGCGATGGAGAATGAGGCGGGTTCTGCTCCGACCGTACTGCGGATCCGCAGATCGTTGTTGACGGCCAGGGCATGGTTGGCGTCAATCAAGGTGGTGATCACGGCGTCGACCGCGCCGCTTTTGAGCAGGGCCACCGAATAGAAAGTGCTGTCGGTTTCCACCTGCCCTATCTGAGGGTGGACACGGCTCAGTTCGTTGGCGATGCCACTGTTGCGACTGACGGCCACACGGCGACCCTGTAGCGCCTGCAGGGAGGTGAGTTGTCCATCTGCGGCGCGCGTCATGAGTACGTAAGGGCTTTCCAGGTAGGGGTGGCTGCTGTTGATGTCGGCGTCGAGATAATCTTCGGTCGGGAGTGCAGCGATCAGGTCGGCGCGACCGTCCTTGAGCTGCTCCAGCATGTCTTGGGTACCGCTGGCGCGCTGGATTTCGAAGACCAGGCCGGTGCGCAGGCGGACCAGCTCCAGCAGGTCGGCGGCGACCCCCCGAAAGTGACTGGCACTGTCGAAGAACGACAATGGGGCCGCGGTGTCGCTGACGGCCACGCGCATCGTGGGGTTTTCTCGCAGCCACTGTTTTTCCTGGCTGGACAATTGCAGCTTGCTGTCGCCAAGCAGAACGTCCCCACCTGCGCTCCAGCGTTTGAAGATGCTCGTGTCGATGCCGCTCGGCTGGCTTTGCAGCGCCTCGTTGACCAGTTCCATCAATGCGATGTCCTGGCGGCGCATGGCGAATCCGAAGCCGACCGCTTCCTGTTTACCGAAGTTGGCCATGCGCAAGCGAGGCAAGTGGCTGCGGTTGAGCTGGAAGTGCGTGGAAATGGCATCGCCGATAAACACGTCGGCCTGGCCAAAGGCCACGGCGTTCAGCGCCAGGCTCGTGGAGTCGAACCTGAGCAGGTCGGCCTGAGGGTAGCTGGCGAGCACGTCATCGGCTGGCAGATAGTGGTAGAGCATGCTGAGGCGCAACCCTGCAAGACCGTGCTCCAGCGGGCGACTTTCGTCTTCTCGGGTCACCAGTACCGGGCGGTTGATCGCATAAGGCTGTGATAGCAGAAGGTCGGCGACCGCGGCCTCGTAGCCGTTGGCACTGCCCAGCAGGTCGATGTGCCCGGCCTTGAGCGCCTCGATGGCCGACTTGCGGTTGGGGAAACGCAGGACACGCACGGGTAACCCCAGGGACTTACCTACCACGTTGGCGTACTCGGCCGTGAGCCCTTGGTACTCATGGCCGCTGGTGATGTCGAAGGGCGGATTGTCCGGCGCCGAGGTGCCAAGGGTCAGCTGCTGCTTGCCGTGGAGCCACGAGCGGTGGCTTGGCGCTGGAACGAGGGTATTCACGGGTGCGCTCGAGCGCACCAGCAGGTTGTAGGGCTTGGCGTCGGCAAGCGCTGCCTGTCCGCCGTGCGCCGACAGGGTGATGAGTGAACACAACAGGGCAGGGAAATACCCTTTCATGACCTTCTTCATACCAATGCGTTGCGCTTGGCCACTTCGATCAGGTCCACGAGGCTGGCGGCACGCAACTTCTGCATCAGGCGTTTCTTGTAGGTGCTGACGGTTTTATTGCTGAGAAACATGCCTTCGGCAATGTCCTTGTTGCTACGGCCTTGTGCGAAGAGTTGCAATACCATCAGCTCTCTATCGTTGACCAGTCGGAAAAGTTCCAAGTCCTGGGTTGCAAGTTCTTGGGATGATTTGATTGCCTCGCTAGGGAAATAGTTGTACCCCGAGAGGACCGCCCTGATGGCACTGAGCAACTCGTTCAAGTCTTCCTGCTTGCAGACGTAACCTGAGGCGCCTGAGTGCATGCAGCGAACGGCGAAGATAGCGGGGGATTGCGCAGTCAATACCAGCACTTTCATTGGCATGGACATGGCCTGGAGTCGCGATAGCACTTCCAGGCCATCGAGCTTGGGAATGCTGATGTCGAGGATCACCAGGTCCGGCCGGGTCTCGCGAACCATCTGCATGGCGTCGACGCCATTGTCCGACTCACCGACGATCTTGTAGTTCTGGTTTTCCAATAGCATGCGAACAGCGAGACGAATAACGGGATGGTCATCGACGATAAATACTGAGTGCATATAAAACTTCCCTGCTGCAGGACTCGGTGGCAGGTGCACCTTATCGCAGATAAAAGTCGCCGGGCACGGAAGGTTGGAGTGTTAGTGCTATATGGGAAAATACCTACAGCAAAAAGCCACAGTGGCTACAATTTATTTCGCTTGCGAGAAATGTCAATTCTGACTTGTGTAACTATTTATTCTTATTTTTACTAATTTGTCTGTTTTTTGGCTGTGGTGTAGGAAGTTTCTCTCGGAGCAGGCGCGGTGACGTCGAGGTGGTTTTACGTCACCGCGCGTGAGTCAGGTCGGACTGGAACGTCCAGTCATCTCGCTGGCCATTTCACTGGCATAGCTGTCGGTCATGCCGGCGATGAAATCGATCATGCGCAGGAACGCGTTGTGTAGCGAGCCATGTGGATCGGGAGCGTGGTTGCCGATCAGGTCCAGGACGCGTTGGCTCTTGAATGAAGGCGTGCGCCCTCCATGCTGCTCCAGTGCAGCGCCACAGAAGGCGTCGAGGAGGATTTCCAGGGTGGTGTAGGCACCAATTTCGTGCAGGGTCTTGCGTTTGTCCTGGAAAATCTTCTTGCGCGCGATGTCCTTGGCTTGCAACACGCAATGCTTGGCCGGGCCATGCATGTGCTCCACCAGGTCGCCCGCCAGATGGCCGGCCAGCAACGCCTGCTGCTGTTCGACAAAGGCCTGGGCTGCGGCGTTGGTCAGGTGCTCGATGGCCTTGCCACGCAGGATCGCCAGCTTGCGTCGACGTGAATCGCCGGGGCCGAGTTGGCGGTAGGTTTCCGGAAGGTCGTCGCCGACCAGGTCAAGCAGCAAGGCTTCGACTTCGGCATATTGCAGCAGGTCCATTTCCAGGCCGTCTTCGAGGTCGATCAATGCATAGCAGATGTCGTCGGCCGCCTCCATCAGGTACACCAGCGGGTGGCGTGCCCAGCGTTGCGCCTCCAGTTGTGGCAGGCCCAGCTTGCGAGCGATCTGCTCGAGCAGCGCCAGCTCGCTCTGGTAGCAGCCGAACTTGTGCTTCTTGTAGCCCAGCGCGTCGGCATGGCGCGCGCTCCAGGGGTACTTCAGGTAGGTGCCGAGGGTGGCGTAGGTCAGCCGGGTACCGCCATCGAACTGGTGGTATTCGAGCTGCGTCAGCACTCGGAAGCCCTGGGCATTGCCTTCGAAATTGAGGAAGTCGGCGCGTTCGTCGTCATGCATGTCGTCCAGCCAGCCCCGGCCGGCAGCCTGCTGGAACCAGTAGCGAATGGCATCCTCGCCGGAGTGGCCGAAGGGTGGGTTGCCGATATCGTGGGCCAGGCAGGCCGACTGCACGATCATCCCCAGGTCGCTGGGCTCGCACCAGTCCGGCAGGCTCGAGCGCAGGGTCTCGCCGACGCGCATGCCAAGCGAGCGGCCCACGCAACTGACTTCCAGGGAATGGGTCAGACGGGTATGGATATGATCGTTGCTGGATACCGGGTGGACTTGGGTCTTGCGCCCCAGGCGGCGGAAGGCGCCGGAGAAGATGATGCGGTCGTGGTCTTTGTGGAAGGGGCTGCGGCCCATTTCTTCGGTGCTGTACAGGGCTTTGCCCAGGCGTTCGCGGGTCAGCAGGGTGTGCCAGTCCAAGGCTCTTTCTCCCATCAGGTGGTCGTCATAGCTTCACCGCTTCGGGCGCACCCGCGCAAGCGCCGGGCACCCCCTTCAAGGGCGTCGGCCACTCTTCAGGAACAGACGGACCAGCGGTGCAAGGCTGCTACCCAGGCGCAGCAGACGCGCCAGGTTACCGCTACGCACCCCCTTGCCGGTGAGAAAGCCCGCCGCGACCACTGCACCCAGCCCCCATAGCGGCGCATGCTTGATGCCCAGGCCGGCCTGCAGCGAGGCGCCGGCCCCCCTCAAACGCTTCACCGGTTCGAGCAACTGCGCGGTTTCATGGCGGATTTGCTGGCGATGCATTTCCAGGCGCAGGCGTAGCAAGGCTTTGCGCAGCTCCCGCGGGTTCCGGGTATTTGGCAGTTCAGGCAAATTCATGGCAGTAGGCGCTCCCGGTCCTTGGCCAGCTCTTCGAGGGTGGCGCTGAACGGCGATGATTCGTCGAACACCGCCGCCTTCAGGCGCAATCCGCAATACAGCGCAGCAATGCCGTAGAACACACACAGGCCGATGATACCGGCCAGCCGGTAGCTATCCCACAGCAACACCAGCAGCAGCCCGGACAATGCCGTCAGCAGCAGCAGGGCGAATACCAGGCCGAGCCCGGCGAACAGGAGCAAGCGCAGGGTCCGGCCTTTCTGCTCCTGCAACTCGATACCGAACAGTTCGATATGGCTGTGCAGCATGCCAAGCACGGCTGCACCCAGGCGTTTGCCCGAAGCGCCGATGGCGTCGTTTTCCATGGGTTACCTCAGCGCCGGTTGGCCAGCAGGCCGATCAGCAGGCCTACACCAGCGGCAATGCCGATGGCCTGCCAGGGGTTCGCCTGGACGTACTGTTCGGCGCTGCCCAGTGCCGCCTCGCCGCGTTCGCGCACAGATTCCTGGGTCAGTTGCAGGGTTTCGCGCGCCTGCACCAAGCGGTCGTGGATCTGGCCGCGCAGCTCATCAGCCTGGTCTCCGGCCAGGTTGGCGGTGTCGGCGAGCAGCTTTTCGGTATCACGGACAAGGGCCTGGAAGTCAGCCATCAATATCTCTTGTGCAGTCTTTGCCGATTTGCTGGCCATGGGTCTCTCCCTGTGAATGTGTGTGGCTATTTCGAGTGACGTGGGTAGCGGAAGGTTCAGTACAAGGCCGCTGGTACGGCGCTTGCTATGTAGCGGGGCGTGGATGCCGGTGGCTGCGCCATTATCGAGCGCAACTGCGGCGTACACCGCTAAACCTTAACCCAATCCACGACAAACCCAAGAAAAAACGCTCACCGCCAGCCCCGTTCAGCTAGACCGGGCGGCAGGTAAGCACCGAACAGGTGCGTGAGTACTGCTTTTTGAACTGTCCTGGTGCACTTCAGCAGGTCTGCCGATTCCATGGAAAACACGCAAAGCGCGATGGACGCTCTCGTCCACGGTTCCAACACGTTGTTCATCCTCATGGGGGCCATTCTGGTCCTGGCCATGCACGCCGGCTTCGCCTTCCTGGAAGTCGGTACCGTACGGCACAAGAACCAGGTCAATGCCCTGTGCAAGATCCTCAGCGATTTTGCAGTTTCGGCCCTGGTGTATTTCTTCATCGGTTACTGGATCGCCTATGGCGTGAGCTTTCTCGAGCCTGCCGCCGTGTTGGCCGCCGACCATGGCTATGCCCTGGTCAAGTGCTTCTTCCTGCTGACCTTTGCAGCAGCGATTCCGGCCATCATCTCCGGTGGCATCGCCGAGCGTGCACGGTTCGCGCCACAGCTGTGCGCCACGGCGTTGATCGTCGCCTTTGTCTACCCCTTCTTCGAGGGCTTGGTGTGGAACGGCAATTTCGGCGCGCAAGCCTGGCTGGAGGCGCGTTTTGGCGCGCCGTTCCATGACTTCGCAGGCTCCGTGGTGGTGCATGCCATGGGTGGCTGGCTGGCCTTTGCGGCGGTGCTGCTGCTGGGCGAGCGCCGTGGGCGTTACCGCGATGGACGCCTGGTGGCGTTCGCGCCGTCGAGCATTCCGTTCCTGGCGCTGGGCTCGTGGATCCTGATCATCGGTTGGTTCGGCTTCAACGTCATGAGTGCCCAGACCCTCCAGGGCGTCAGTGGCCTGGTGGCGATCAACTCGCTGATGGCGATGGTCGGCGGTACCCTGGCGGCGTTACTGGCCGGGCGCAACGACCCAGGCTTCCTGCATAACGGCCCGCTGGCCGGGCTGGTGGCGATTTGCGCAGGTTCCGACCTGATGCACCCCGTCGGCGCGCTGGTGACCGGGCTGGTGGCCGGGGCGCTGTTCGTCTGGTGTTTCACTGCCGCGCAGAACCGCTGGAAAATCGACGATGTGCTGGGTGTCTGGCCACTGCATGGGCTGTGTGGTGTCTGGGGGGGCATTGCCTGTGGCATTTTCGGCCAGGTAGCGTTCGGCGGGCTGGGTGGAGTCAGCCTGGCCAGCCAGCTCATTGGCAGCCTGGCAGGCGTGGTGCTGGCGCTGGCAGGCGGCTTTGCCGTCTATGGCCTGGTCAAGGCCCTGCATGGCTTGCGCCTGAGCCACGAACAGGAGTTCCAGGGCGCCGACCTTGCGGTACACCGCATCGGCTCCACCAGCCAGGATTGAACCCGGCAGCCCTGGCATTGGCTAGAATGAGCATCTCTGTCGATCATCCGGAGCTGTCGCATGCTGCCTGAATGCCAATTGTTCGGCACCCTGGGGTGCCACCTGTGCGAGGTGGCCGAAGGGGTGCTGATGCCGTTCGTGGAGCGCGGCCTGCTGGTGGAATTGGTCGATATCGCCGAGAGCGAGGTGTTGTTCGAACGCTACAGCTTGAGTATCCCGGTGCTGAGGCGTTGCGACAGCGGCGCCGAACTGGCCTGGCCATTCGAGGCAGACCAGGTGGTGGCGTTCCTGCAGTAGGCACGCCGGGGGGCCTTCCCTCAGCCACCTGCCCGCCGTGGGCGTGAAGATGCAAGCCGGTCGCGCCGACCGCAAGCTTGCAGCTACCACGGAGAACGCCCCGATGTATCTCACTCCCCATTTCACCCTCCAAGAGCTCACCCTCTCGCAGGTCGCCGCGCGCGACGGCTTGCTCAATACACCCGCGCCTGATGTCCAGGCCAACCTGAAGTTACTGTGCCTGGTGCTGGAGCAGGTGCGTGAACTGGTGGCGGCGCCGATCATCATCAGCAGCGGCTTTCGCTGTGCCGAACTGAACCGGCGGGTCGGTGGCGCAGTCGATAGCGCCCATGTACGAGGATTGGCAGCTGACTTCAGCTCGCCAGCCTGCAGCCCCAGGGAGTTGGCCGAGCGTATCCGCGATAGCGAGCTGGTGTTCGACCAACTGATTCTCGAGTTCGACCAATGGGTGCACCTCGCCGTGACCCCCGACACCCCCAGGCGCGAAGTATTGACCGTTCGTCGTGGTACGGGCTACCTGCCCGGTATTCGCTGATTGACGCGTCACCGGTCCTGTTCGTATGCTGTATAAAGATACAGTATTGAGGTCAGCGATGCTCAACGTCGAGCAATTGAAATACAGCATCAACCGAATGCCACCTGAGCGTGTGCTTGATGCTGTTCTGGAGCTACGCCTGGAAGGGCTGGTCACCGACGACCGTACGCCCTTCGGCAAGGTGCATTTCAACACCTGCTTCGCAGAAATCGAAGCCCTGTTCCAGCGTGCGGGGTTTCATCGCCCGCTGGACGTGGTGGGTTACCAAGGGGCGCTGTATGCCTTGTACGACCCTGGCCGTTGGGAGCCCGTGCAGGTGCTGCGTTGGCTCAAGGCACGCTGCGAGCAAGGCCGCGAAGCTGGTTGAGCCGAGCCGCATCGGGGATAATGCCCGGCCGCCGATCTCCGAGCCCGCCATGAACAGACCTTTCGACCCCGCGCAGCAACAAGCCAGCACCGTGTGCCTGCCGCCAGGCAATTGGGCGACGGTGCTCGATTGCCTGTGCGACCACTTCAAGGGCGTTGGGCGCGAGCAATGGCTGGATCGCTTCGACCGTGGGCGAGTACTCGATGCCCAAGGCCAACCGATCGCTGCCCAGCTGCGTTATCGACCCGGCATGCGCTTGCATTACTTTCGTGAAGTGCCGAACGAAAAACCGATTCCGGTGCAAGAGTCGGTTCTCTACAGTGACGAGCACTTGGTGGTGGCGGACAAACCCCATTTCCTGCCGGTCACGCCCACCGGCGAGTACGTCGAGCAAACACTGTTGCGGCGTTTGATCCGTAGCCAGGGCAACCCTCACCTGGTGCCTCTGCACCGCATCGACCGGCACACCGCGGGGCTGGTGCTGTTCTCGGCCAACCCGCAGACGCGTGGCGCCTACCAGCGGCTGTTCCCCGAGCGGCGCATCGACAAGCAATACCAGGCCATCGCCGCTGCCCTTGCGCAGCATGCCTTTCCACGGGTACACAAGAGCCGCCTGGAACATGGCGAGCCGTTCTTTCGCATGCGTGAGGTCGAAGGTGCGCCCAATACCGAGACGTTGGCCGAAGTGCTGGAGAAAAACGGTGAGCTGTGGCGCTACGGTTTGTCGCCGGTGACCGGCAAGACCCACCAGTTGCGGGTGCACATGGCGGCGCTGGGCGCGGCTATCTGCAACGACCCGTTCTACCCGGTGCTGCGCAATGAACAGGACGACCTGCAACGACCGCTCAAGCTGTTGGCCCGGAGCCTGCGCTTCAACGACCCGCTGAGCGGAGAGGAACGTTACTTCGAAAGTCGGCTGAGCCTGGACTGGTAGCCTGAGGGATGAGCATAGCGGGGTGAGCCAACGGCTCGCCCCGCTGTGCATTCAGCGGTTGAAACGCTCTACCAGCGAGTACTGGGTACCGGCGGTGCTGGTCAACTCCTCGCTGAGTTGCGCCGAATGCTGGGCCTGTTCGGCGGTCTGGTCGGCAAGGTCGGCGATGGTGCTGATGTTGCGGCTGATTTCTTCGGCGACGGCAGTCTGTTCTTCGGTGGCGGCGGCGATCTGCGTGGCCATGTCGGTGATATTGGCCACAGCCTCGCTGATGCCCACCAGCGCCTGGTCCGCCTGCATCACTCGCTCTACGCCTTCCTGGGCCTGGCGATGGCCGGTCTCCATGGTTTGCACGGCATTGTTGGCGGTTTGTTGCAGCTTGGCGATCAGGGTGTGGATCTGCCCGGTGGATTCGGCCGTGCGCTGGGCCAACTGGCGCACTTCGTCGGCGACCACGGCGAAACCGCGACCCATTTCACCGGCGCGTGCGGCTTCGATGGCGGCGTTCAATGCCAGCAGGTTGGTCTGGTCGGCGATGCCTTTGATGACATCCACAACGCCCCCGATCTCGTCGCTGTCCTTGGCCAGCTGGGTGACGGTCTGCCCGGTTTCACCCACAGCAGTGGACAGACGCTCGATCGCCTCCCGAGTTTCTCCGGCAATGTGCCGGCCTTCGTGGGTCAGCCGGTTGGCTTCCTGGGTGGCGTCGGCAGTGCGCTGCACGTGGTTGGCCACTTCCTGGGTGGTGGCGGCCATCTGGTTGACCGCAGTGGCGACCTGCTCGGTTTCCACGCGCTGGCGCTCAAGGCCCGAAGAGCTCTTGTGGGCGAGCACGTCGGACTGGCGTGCCTGCTCACTGAGATGCTCGGCGCTGTCCTGCAAGCGGGTAAGGCAGGTCTTCAGGCGTGATTCCTGGCTGAGCATGGCCATTTCCAGGCGTGCCTGCACGCCGCGGCTGTCGGTGTACATCTGCGCGATCAGCGGGTCGGAGGTGGTTTGCTCGGCCAGGCGCAGCAGGCGCTTGAGGCCGCGCTGCTGCCAGCTCAGGCCGAGCAGGCCCATGGGTACGCAAAGGGCCGCCGCCAGGGCGAAGCCCCACCAGTGGCCGAGCCAGCTGCCGATCAGGAAGCCTATCTGGCTGACCAGGATGAACGGCAGCCAGTCCTGCAGCACCGGCAACCACTTGTCGCGGCGAGGCACTGCAGGCTTGTTCTGGTTCAGGCGCTGGTACAGGGCTTCGGCACGGCGAATCTGTTCAGCGGTCGGCTTGATGCGCACCGACTCGAAACCGACCACTTGGTTGTTCTCGAAGATCGGCGTGACATAGGCGTTGACCCAATAGTGGTCACCCGACTTGCAACGGTTCTTGACGATGCCCATCCAGGGCTGGCCTTGCTTGAGGGTCTGCCACATGTGGGCGAACACCGCGGACGGCACGTCAGGGTGGCGTACCAGGTTGTGCGCGGCACCGTTCAGTTCCTCGCGCGAGAAACCGCTGATTTCGATGAAGGCGTCGTTGCAGTAGGTGATCACGCCCTTGGCGTTGGTAGTGGATATCAACCGCTGCTGGGCAGGGAACGTCCGCTCTCTCTGGGTAATCGGCTGGTTGTTACGCATGGGCTGTGTTTCCGCAGGGCTTTGGACACGTATCGGCAGACAGAGGGATTTGTTGAATGGATATTTGACCGGGGTTGACGTGGCGCAATGCCACTATTGTGGCCGTGCGCTAGGCGAAATCGATATTTCTCTGCATGTTTGCGGCGATTTTTCGGGATCCTGGGAAATTATGCCTGCTGGGGCCCTTTGCTGCGGATGTGGCCAGCATGAGCCAGGTGAAGAGCGTCAACTGCAGGTAGAACCACTGCCAGCCGCCACCCAGGGTAGCCAGGCAACAGCAGTTCCTCGGTCAGGCTGGTATGAGTCGCCGGGATTCCAGACGCCGCGCCTCGCCAGGGCCATCGCGGCACAGGGCCGCGATGACCGTGCGAATGGGCTAGCGTCGGGCAATCAGCTGCCGCAGCACGTAATGCAGGATGCCTCCCGATTTGAAGTACTCCACCTCGTTCAGCGTGTCGATCCGGCACAGCACGGTGACTTGCTCCTGCTGCCCGTCCTCGCGGGTGATACGTAGCGCAAGGTCCATGCCTGGGCGCACCTGCGCATTGCTCAGCCCCAGCACATCGATGCGCTCCTTGCCCGTAAGCCTCAGCGTCTTGCGGTTGTCACCGGCCTTGAATTGCAACGGCAACACGCCCATACCCACCAGGTTGGAGCGGTGGATACGCTCGAAGCTCTCCGCCAGCACGGCCTTCACCCCCAGCAGGTTGGTGCCCTTGGCGGCCCAGTCGCGGCTGGAACCGGTGCCGTACTCCTGGCCGGCGATCACCACCAGCGGCGTGCCCTCGGCCTGGTAGCGCATGGCCGCATCGAAGATCGACAGCTTTTCACCGCTCGGCACGTGAAGGGTATTTCCGCCTTCCTCGCCGCCGAGCATCTCGTTGCGGATACGAATGTTGGCAAAGGTGCCGCGCATCATCACTTCATGGTTGCCGCGTCGCGAGCCATAGGAGTTGAAATCACGCGGTTCCACGCCCTTGTCACGCAGGTAGCGGCCGGCAGGGCTGTCGACCTTGATGTTGCCGGCCGGGGAGATGTGGTCGGTGGTCACCGAGTCGCCCAGCAGGGCGAGAATGCGTGCGCCGTGCACATCGGCAATCTCCGGCAGGGGTCCGCCGATATCGTCGAAGAACGGTGGGTGCTGGATATAGGTGGAGTCGTCCTGCCACACATAGGTGGCGGCTTGCGGCACTTCGATGGCTTGCCATTGCGCATCGCCCGCGAACACCTCGGCATATTCCTTGTGGAACATCGCAGTATCGACACTGGCCACTGCCTCGGCGATTTCCCGCTGGCTCGGCCAGATATCGCGCAGGTACACCGGCTGGCCATCCTTGCCGGTGCCCAGGGCATCCTGGGTCAGGTCGATGCGCACGCTGCCGGCCAGGGCATAGGCCACCACCAGCGGCGGCGAGGCCAGCCAGTTGGTCTTCACCAGCGGGTGCACACGGCCTTCGAAGTTGCGGTTGCCCGAGAGCACCGAGGCGACCGTGAGGTCGGCGCTGCCGATGGCCTTCTCGATGGCGTCGTCCAGTGGCCCTGAGTTGCCGATGCAGGTGGTGCAGCCATAGCCCACCAGGTCGAAGCCCAGTTGGTCGAGGAACGGCGTAAGACCGGCTGCCTTGAAGTATTCGGTGACCACTTTGGAGCCCGGGGCCAGCGAGCTCTTGACCCAGGGCTTGCGTGACAGGCCCTTTTCCACGGCCTTCTTGGCGACCAACCCGGCGGCCATCATCACGCTGGGGTTGGAGGTGTTGGTGCAGGAGGTGATGGCGGCGATCACCACGGCGCCGTCGCGCAGGCTGTAGGTGTTGCCCGCATGGGTGTAGCTCACCTCGCCAGCCTGGTCGGCATTGCCCACGGCCACGCCGCCACCGCCTTCGCTTTCCAGGCGTCCGACGTCCTTGGCCAGCACCTTGGGTTGTTGCTCGATGAAGCTGTCGAACGCCTGGCTCACGCTGCCCAGGCCAACTCGGTCCTGCGGGCGCTTGGGCCCGGCGAGGCTGGCTTGGACCTCGGCCATGTCCAGTGCCAGGGTGTCGGTGAACAATGGCTCTTGGCCGGGCAGGCGCCACAGCCCCTGTTCCTTGCTGTAGGCCTCGACCAGGCGCACGCTCTGCTCCGGGCGGCCAGAAAGACGCAGGTAGTCGAGGGTGACGTCGTCTACCGGGAAGAAGCCGCAGGTTGCGCCATACTCCGGCGCCATGTTGGCGATGGTGGCGCGGTCGGCCAGCGGCAGGTCGGCCAGGCCATCGCCATAGAATTCGACGAATTTGCCCACCACGCCTTTCTTGCGCAGCATCTGCGTCACCGTCAGCACCAGGTCGGTGGCGGTGATGCCCTCGCGCAGCTTGCCGGTGAGCTTGAAGCCGATCACCTCGGGAATCAGCATCGATACCGGCTGGCCGAGCATGGCGGCTTCGGCCTCGATGCCGCCGACGCCCCAGCCGAGCACGCCCAGGCCGTTGATCATGGTGGTGTGCGAGTCGGTGCCCACCAGGGTGTCGGGGAAGGCGTAGGTGCGTCCGTCTTCCTCGCGGGTCCACACCGTGCGGCCCAGGTACTCCAGGTTGACCTGATGGCAGATGCCGGTGCCCGGCGGCACCACACGGAAGTTGTCGAAGGCGTTCTGGCCCCAGCGCAGGAAGGCATAGCGTTCGCCGTTGCGCTGCATCTCGATGTCGACGTTTTCGCCAAAGGCGGCGGGGCTGGCGTAGCGGTCGACCATCACCGAGTGGTCGATCACCAGGTCTACCGGCGACAGTGGGTTGATGCGCTGCGGGTCGCCGCCGGCCTTGGCCATGGCCGCGCGCATGGCGGCCAGGTCGACCACGGCGGGTACGCCGGTGAAGTCTTGCATCAATACCCGCGCCGGGCGGTACTGGATCTCGCGGTCCGAGCGCCGCTGCTGCAGCCAGGCGGCCAGGGCCGTGAGGTCGTCGCGGGTGACGGTTTCGCCATCCTCCCAGCGCAGCAGGTTCTCCAACAGCACCTTTAGCGACATTGGCAGGCGCTGCAGGTCGCCTAGCGGCCCGGCCGCTTCGGCCAGGCTGAAATAGTGGTAGGTGTGGCCGGCGACCTCGAGGGTCTTGAGGGTTTTCAGGCTATCGAGCGAGGGCATTGCCAACTCCTTCTGCGTCGGTGCCCGGCGCATGCTGGATGCTCGCCGATGTCACCGCTGTGTTTCGGCCCGCACGGTACGGGCCTGGCTGAAACGTCAGGGTAGACCGATTTGGCGCACCCGACTTTGTTCTGGACCGAGCGGGCGTGTCGCAGGTTCCGATCTTCCTTTATCATTCGCCCCCCTGGCGGGAACCTGCGCCAGTGATGTGGAGTGAAAGATGAATACCCTGTTCATGCATTGCCGGCCCGGCTTCGAGGGCGAGGTCTGCGCCGAAATCAGCGAACATGCTGCCCTGCTGGGCATTGCCGGCTATGCCAAGGGCAAGCCGCAAAGCGCTTGTGCCGAGTTCGTCTGCACTGAGGACGGCGGTGCCGAGCGGCTGATGCGTGAGTTGCGCTTCGACAGCCTGATCTTCCCGCGCCAATGGGCGCGTGGCGCATTCGTCGAGCTGCCGGAGACCGACCGGGTCAGCCTGCTGCTGGAGCATTTGGCCGCGTACCCGGTGTTTGGCAGCCTGTGGCTGGAAGTGCTGGACAGCAATGACGGCAAGGAACTTTCGACCTTTTGCCGCAAGTTCGAGGTGCCGCTGCGCAAGGCGCTGGAGAAAGCCGGGCGCCTGGTCCAGGAGCCGAGCGGAGCACGCCTGCTGCTGACCTTCATCAGTGGTCGGCGGGTGTTCGTTGGTGTGGCCGATGCCGACAACTCAGCGCTCTGGCCCATGGGCATCCCGCGCCTGAAGTTTCCACGCGAGGCGCCGAGCCGCTCGACCCTGAAGCTCGAGGAGGCCTGGCATCAGTTCATCCCGCGTGAGCAATGGGAGCAGCGCCTGAACGACGACATGACCGGCGTGGACCTCGGCGCCTCGCCCGGCGGCTGGACCTACCAACTGGTCAAGCGTGGCATGCTGGTGACCGCCATCGACAATGGCCCCATGGCCGAAAGCCTGATAGACACCGGCCTGGTCGAGCACCTGATGGCCGACGGCTTCACCTGGAAACCGAGGCAGACGGTGGACTGGATGGTCTGCGACATCGTCGAGAAGCCCGCGCGCACCGCCTCGTTGATCGAGACCTGGTTGGGCGAGGGGCTGTGCCGCGAAGCGGTGGTCAACCTCAAGCTGCCGATGAAGCAGCGCCACGCCGAGGTGCGCAAGTTGCTCGATCGTATGGAAGCCGCGTTCAAGGCGCGCAAGGTGAAGGTATCGATCGCCTGCAAGCAGCTCTACCACGACCGCGAGGAAGTGACCTGTCATCTGCGCAGACTCGACCTTAAACCTCGATAGACGCGACAATGCCCCTATTCAGCGGAGCCTCTCAATGACCGACTTCACCCCCGACGCCATCCTCGACGCCACCGGCCTGAACTGCCCGGAGCCGGTGATGATGCTGCACCAGCACGTGCGCGACCTGGCCGGCGGCGGCCTGCTCAAGGTGATCGCCACCGACCCGTCCACGCGCCGCGACATTCCCAAGTTCTGCACCTTCCTGGGCCATGAACTGCTGCAACAGCAGGAAGAGGCCGGCACCTACCTGTACTGGATCCGCAAGAAGGCCGACTAGGGGTTGTACGGAAAATAGCCGAGTGGCGATTAGGCAAGGCGAAAACAGGCGAGGAACGGCCGGGGTCGCGCTCGACTTGACCGGTTGTCAATGAGCATTGCGAGCCTGTTTTCAACGCAGCATAACCGTCACGCCGGCATTTTCCGCACAAAACCTAAGCTGGCTAGCACCGGGCACAGCGCCTAAAATGCGTTCCCCTGACAGGAGAGCGCCATGCTGATAGTTGCCGACGAGAATATCCCGCTGCTCGATGCCTTCTTCGAGGGCTTCGGCGAAATCCGGCGATACCCGGGGCGTGCCATCGACGCGGCCTGCGTCAAGGATGCCGACCTATTGCTGGTGCGCTCCGTGACCCGGGTCGACCAGCAACTGCTCGAGGGCAGCCGGGTGCGTTTCGTCGGCACCTGCACCATCGGCACCGATCACCTCGACCTCGACTATTTCGCCCTGGCGGGCATCCACTGGAGCAGCGCCCCCGGCTGCAATGCCCGTGGCGTGGTGGACTATGTGCTGGGCAGCCTGCTGACCCTGGCCGAGCTCGAAGGCGTGGAGCTTTCCAAGCGGGTGTATGGCGTGGTCGGCGCAGGCGAGGTAGGCGGGCGCCTGGTGCGGGTGCTTCGTGGCCTGGGCTGGAAAGTGCTGGTCTGCGACCCGGTGCGTCAGGCCCGTGAAGGCGGCGACTTCGTCAGCCTCGATACGATCCTTGCCGAGTGCGACACGATCAGCCTGCACACCCCGTTGCAGCGTGGCGGCGAACACCCTACTTGGCATCTGCTTGGCGCGCCGCAGCTGTCGCGCTTGCGGACCGGTGCCTGGCTGGTCAATGCAGCGCGCGGGCCGGTGGTGGACAACAACGCACTGCGCGAGCTGCTGCTGCGCCGTGACGATGTGCACGCGGTACTGGATGTGTGGGAGGAAGAACCGCAGGTAAACCTTGCGCTTGCCGACCTGTGCACCCTGGCCACGCCGCATATCGCCGGCTACAGCCTGGACGGCAAGCAGCGTGGCACTGCGCAGATATACCAGGCGTTCTGCCGCTGGCAAGGCCTTGCCGAACAGGTCCAGTTGGCCGACCTGCTGCCCCCGCCGGCGCTGGCGCGTCTGGACCTGGCCGCCAGTGCCGAACCGGCCTGGGCGCTGGCGACCCTGTGCCGCGCGGTCTACGACCCGCGCCGTGACGATGCCGACTTCCGGCGCAGCCTCAGCGACGATGCCGCGCAACAGCGCGCGGCCTTCGACCTGCTGCGCAAGCATTACCCGGTACGGCGCGAGATCGAGGGGCTGGCAGTGCACTTGCACGGCGAGGCGCCACAGTTGGCGCAGGTGGTCAGTGCGTTGGGCGGGGTGCTGGTCTGAGCCTTTGGCTGTACAAAACAAAAACCCGGCGCAAGCGCCGGGTTGCAGAAAAATCATCTGGCCTCAGCCTTTGCCGACGCGCTTGACCTGGCTGTTTTCCAGTTCCTTGCAGGCTTGCTGGATCATCTGCTCGGTAATGGGCACTTCCTTGCCCTGGGCATCGATCACCGAACCATAAGGCTTCTGTGCTTGGGCAGGGTTTTTCGGGGTATCGCTGCTATGCTGCAAGCTCATTTGCTGTCTCCTCTTCAGGTTGCAAGTTCAGGTTACGTTTCTGTCGTGAATGGCCTGTGACAGCACTCTGTACCAGAACGTTTACAGTCCACCAGAATGTGCGGCAAAGCTGAAGTCGGGGCTTATATCAATAGGCTATAGCCGCTTCGCTTGCCTGGTTTGCGATCTTCGCGTGCACGCGAGAGTTCCGCGCAGGTAGATGAGTGGTAGTCTGCACGTTTCCCCCTGGACTCGGCCCGCGCCATGCCCGAACCGGTCTCCTCTCGCCAACGCCGCGCCTTGCGCCTGGCCTGGCAATTCATTCGTCCTTATCGTCGGCAGACGCTGCTGGCCATGCTTGCGTTGATCGCCACGGCAGCCATCACCTTGTCCATGGGGCAGGGCATTCGCTTGCTGGTCAACCAAGGCTTCATGACCCGCTCGCCGCACCAACTGAACCAGACCCTCGGCCTGTTCATGCTGCTGGTGTTGGCGCTGGCGGTCGGCACCTTCAGCCGCTTCTACCTGGTGTCGTGGATCGGCGAGCGCTGCGTGGCCGATATCCGCCGCGCGGTGTTCGACCATCTGGTCGGCCTGCACCCGGGGTTTTTCGAGGACAACCGCAGCTCCGAGATCCAGTCGCGCCTGACCGCCGACACCACTTTGCTGCAATCGGTGATCGGCTCGTCGCTGTCGATGTTCCTGCGCAACGCCTTGATGGTGGTGGGCGGCGTGGTGCTGTTGTTCGTCACCAACCCTAAGCTCACCAGCATCGTGGTGCTGGCCCTGCCGCTGGTGCTGGCGCCGATCCTGCTGTTCGGGCGGCGGGTGCGCAGCCTGTCGCGGCAGAGCCAGGACCGGGTGGCCGACGTGGGCAGCTACGTCGCCGAGACCCTCGGCCAGATCAAGACCGTGCAGGCCTACAACCACCAGGCGCGCGACCAGGCGCTGTTCGCCGAGACGGTGGAGGCGGCCTTCAGCGTGGCTCGTCGGCGCATTGCCCAGCGAGCCTGGCTGATTACCCTGGTCATCGTGTTGGTAATGGGCGCCGTTGCGGTGATGCTGTGGGTCGGCGGCATGGATGTGATAGGCGGGCGCATTTCGGGCGGTGAGCTGGCGGCGTTCGTGTTCTACAGCCTGATCGTCGGCAGCGCCGTCGGTACCCTCAGCGAAGTGCTCGGCGAGCTGCAACGGGCCGCCGGTGCTGCCGAGCGCATCGGCGAGCTGTTGGCGGCGCGTAGCGCGATCCTGCCGCCCGAGCAGCCGCACAGCCTGCCAGGCCAACGGGCCAGTGGGCGCATCGAGTTGCAGGGCGTGACCTTTGCCTACCCCTCGCGGCCTGCGGTGGCGGCGATCGATAGCCTGAGCCTGATCATCGAGCCGGGGCAGACGGTGGCGCTGGTGGGGCCCTCCGGCGCGGGCAAGTCGACCTTGTTCGACCTGCTGCTGCGCTTCCATGACCCGCAGACGGGTTGCATCCTGCTCGACGGCCAACCCATCACCACCCTGGCGCCGCACGACCTACGCCGCCAGTTTGCCTTGGTGGCGCAGAACCCGGCGCTGTTCCGGGGCACGGTGGAGGCCAATATCCGCTACGGCCGGCCCGAGGCGACCCAGGCCCAGGTCGAGGCGGCGGCGCGCAGCGCTCACGCTCACGCGTTCATCGAGCAACTGCCCCAGGGCTACCAGACCCCGTTGGGCGAGGGGGGCGTGGGCTTGTCCGGCGGTCAGCGCCAGCGCCTGGCTATCGCCCGCGCGTTGCTGGTGGATGCGCCGATACTGCTGCTGGACGAAGCCACCAGCGCCCTCGACGCCCAGAGCGAACACCTGATCCAGCAGGCCCTGCCGCAGCTCATGGCCGGGCGCACTACCCTGGTGATCGCCCACCGCCTGGCCACGGTGCAACATGCCGATCGCATCGCGGTGATCGACCAAGGGCGCCTGGTGGCGGTCGGTAGCCATCGCCAGTTGATCGAGCACAACCCGCTGTATGCGCGTCTGGCGGCCTTGCAGTTCAGTGGTGGCTGACGTTGCCTTGTAACATTTCTGTAGCAATTGCCTGAGAGTATCGGGCTTAACTGTTGTGCAAGTGCTCGACCTGGCTGCTATCGCCCGATGGCAGCTTTTTTTTGGCTTGCGAACGAGGACAAGGACGTCTGCTAGGCGGTGCGCTGAGCGCGTCGTTTCTTTTCTCCTTGTTCGAGACCTTCCCGATGCTGCGTCGATCCTTGCGAATGCAAATCCTCACCCTGTTGGCGGGCAGCCTGGCGGCGATGCTGCTGATTGCCCTGGTGTGTTTCCAGTTTCTGTCCTCGAGCGTGCGCGGTTATGCCGAGCTGGTCGACGGGCCCTTGCGCGCCTCGCAATTGATCGACGAGGCCAACCTGCAATTCAAGATCCAGGTGCAGGAGTGGAAGAACGTGCTGCTGCGCGGCCGTCAGCCGGCAGAGTTGGACAGGTACTGGCAGCAGTTCCAGGACCGCGAGCGGCAAGTGCAGGCAGTGCTCGGGCAACTGATCGACGAGAGCGACGGCGAGCTCGAGGTGCGCCTGCAACAACTGCGTGACAGCCACCGTCAACTGGGCCAGGCCTATGGCAAGGGCCGCGAGGCGTTCCTCGCTGCCGGTGGTGACCCTGCGGTAGGCGACCAGGCGGTCAAGGGTGTGGATCGTGCCGCCAGCGAGCAGATGAGCGCGCTGGTGGAGCAACTGCGGGCCGATTCCGCGACCCGCGCCAGCGCCATCAGCGCCGGAGCCGAGCGCACGGTATGGCTCGGGGTGCTGGTGATGCTGGGCTCGGCGCTGCTGGTCGGGGTGTTCAGCTTGTGGCTGGTAAACCGCAGTCTGATCGAGCCGATTCGTCGCCTGATCGACTACGTCGCCCAGCTCAGCCAGGGGCAGTTCGCCGACCGCGTCGACAGCCGTCGCGAGGATGAACTGGGCCGCCTGGCCAGTGCCGCCAACACCCTGCGCGACTTTCTGGCCGACACCATCGGGCGCCTGAAGGACAACGCGGTGGAGCTGGAAAACGCCAGCGGCCAGTTGCGCAGTATCGCAGGGGACATGGCTACCGGCACCCATGACCAGTTCCAGCGTACCGACCAGGTGGCCACGGCCATGCACGAAATGTCCGCCACCGCCCAGGAGGTGGCACGTCATGCCGCCCAAGCCGCACGCGCAGCGGACGATGCCGACCACAGCGCCCAGGCGGGCGAGCAGGTGATGCAGCAGACCATCGATATCATTGGCGTGGTCAACCGCGAAATCGCCGGTACCGCCCTGGTGATTCGCCACCTGGAAAGCGACAGCACGCGCATCGGCAAGGTGCTGGAAGTGATCCGCGGTATTGCCGAGCAGACCAACCTGCTGGCACTCAATGCCGCGATCGAGGCCGCGAGGGCTGGCGAGGCGGGGCGCGGCTTCGCGGTTGTGGCCGACGAGGTGCGCAGCCTGGCCCAGCGCACGGCCGCCTCGATCGCCGAGATTCACCAGATCATCGAGGCCGTGCAGCGAGGCGCGCTCGAGGCGGTCAAGGCCATCGAGGGGGGGCAGCAGCGCAGCGAGGAGGGCGCTGAGCAGGTGCAACAGGCCGGACAGATGCTGCGCCGCATTACCCAGTCGGTCGAGGCGATCCGCGACATGAACCGGCAGATCGCCACGGCTGCGGAGGAGCAGACCAGCGTCGCCGAAGACATCTCGCGCAACCTGGTCGAGATCACTCGTATCGCCACCGCCAACCAGCAGGCGGTGCAGCACACCGAACAGGCCGGGCAGAAGTTGCATGGGCTGTCTGGGCAATTGGGCCAGGTGACCTCGCGCCTGACGGCGTGAGGTCACTTTCCCGGCACGACAGTTTTCCAGACACGACAGTTTTCCACACACAACAAAAAGCCCGCGCGAGGCGGGCTTCTTGAAAGGATTTGGTCGGAGAGACAGGATTCGAACCTGCGGCCTTCTCGTCCCGAACGAGACGCGCTACCTGGCTGCGCTACACTCCGATTTCAAAATCCTACTGCATGCCCTTTTTCAACGCAAGCCCTTGTTGTCAAAAGGACCTTTGCCGAAAAGCAGCTGCCAATCAGAGCTCTTTCACGGTGCGGATCTGGTCCTTGTTGATACGCGCGCGCTTGCCATCGAGCTGCTCGAATTCGTAGAAGCCGGAGTCATCGTCATACTGTGGGGTATCCACGGCCTGGATCTCGCGGCCGTCGTTCAGCGTGATGACGGTCGGCGATGCGCAGCCAGCGAGGGCACCCAGGCCGAGGGCGAGCATGAGGGCGGGAAGGGTCCTTTGGATCATGGTGTTTCTCCAGTGCGGTGATGTCATTTAAGACGCAGCGCGTCCATGCAAGTTCCTTGCATCGTGCAGCATAGCGCCATTACGCAAGTTCCGGCCCCGGTCCGGCTGCATCGGCGCGGGGCCCGCCCTGTGATATAACAGCTGGCATTTCCTCCCTACCTGCAACGGATTCCCATGAAAACCAAGGCAGACACCCCCTTCGTGCCGCTGAACATCGCCGTGCTGACGGTCAGCGACACCCGCACCTTCGACACCGACACCTCCGGGCAACTGTACGTCGACCGCCTCAACGCGGCAGGTCACCGCCTGGCCGAGCGCGTGCTGCTCAAGGACGACCTGTACAAGATCCGCGCCCAGGTCGCCACCTGGATCGCCGACGACCTGGTGCAGGTGGTGTTGATCACCGGCGGCACCGGCTTTACCGGGCGCGACAGCACCCCGGAAGCGGTGGCCTGCCTGCTGGACAAACAGGTCGATGGTTTCGGCGAGCTGTTCCGGCAGATCTCGGTAGCCGACATCGGCACCTCCACCATTCAATCCCGCGCCTTGGCCGGGCTGGCCAATGGCACCCTGGTCTGCTGCCTGCCGGGTTCGACCAACGCAGTGCGCACCGGCTGGGATGGCATTCTGGCCGAACAGTTGGATGCCCGGCACCGCCCCTGCAACTTCGTGGCTCACCTCAAGCAGGCCCCGGCGTGTGAAAGCCGTGGTTGAAACCGTGTCCAACCCGCCGCTGATGCCGGTGGAACAAGCCTTGGAGCAACTGCTGGCGCTGGCCGAGGCTACGCCTGTGCGCGAGACCGAGGCGCTGGATCTGGCCGACGCCGATGGGCGCATCCTCGCCGAAGACCTGATGGCCACCCTTGACCTGCCACCCTGGCCGAACAGCGCCATGGACGGCTACGCGCTGCGCCTGGCCGACTGGCAGGGCGAGCCGCTGGCGGTCAGCCAGCGGATCTTCGCCGGCCACGCCCCAGCCCCTTTGCAGCCTGGCACCTGCGCGCGCATCTTCACCGGAGCGCCGCTGCCCGAAGGGGCCGATTGCGTCGAGATGCAGGAAAACGTCGAAGTGCTGGGCGATGGCCGTGTGCGACTGCTCGAGCGCTTGGTCATCGACCAGAACGTGCGCCCCCAGGGTCAGGAAACCCGGCTTGGCGAGCGTGTGCTGAACGCCGGCACGCGCCTCGGGCCGATCGAACTGGGCCTCGCCGCGACCCTGGGGCATGCCCGGCTCAAGGTGGTGCGACGGGCGCGGGTGGCGGTGCTCTCCACCGGCGATGAGCTGGTCGAGCCAGGCTTGGCGCTGGGGCCGGGGCAGATCTACAACAGCAACCGTCACCTGCTGGTCAGTTGGCTGCGGCGCTTGGGCTGCGAAGTCGTGGACGCGGGCATTCTCGCCGATGACCTGGCGCTGACCCGGCACTGCCTTGCGGGTTTGGGCGAGGTGGACCTGATCCTCTCCACGGGCGGTGTGTCGGTGGGTGAGGCCGACTACCTCGGCCTCGCCCTGCGCGAAGCCGGCGAGCTGGCCTTGTGGAAGCTGGCCATCAAACCGGGCAAGCCGCTTACCTTCGGGCATTTCCGTGGCGTGCCGGTGATTGGCCTGCCGGGCAACCCGGCTTCGACCCTGGTGACCTTCGCGCTGCTGACCCGCCCGTACCTGCTGCGCCGCCTGGGCGTTGCGGACGTGACGCCGATGCGCTTCGAGGTGCCCGCCGGGTTCGACTGGCCCAAGCCTGGCACGCGTCGCGAGTACCTGCGAGCACGCCTCGAACAGGGGCGGGCGTGCATCTACAAGAACCAGAGCTCCGGCGTGCTGCGCAGCGCAGCCTGGGCCGATGGCCTGGTCGAGGTGCGCGAGGGCACGACGGTCAGCCAGGGCGACAGCGTGACCTTCATTCCGCTCAGCGAGCTACTTGGCTGAACGGCCGAGCAGCACTTCGCTCATCGGCGCCGGCTGCGCGGGCGCCAGCTGGGTCAGGCGCATGTGCACGGTTTCCAGTTGCTGCGCGGCCACGCTCCAGTCATGACGTTGACGCGCCAGCTGGCGTGCGGCCTCGCTCAGCTGGCTCATGCGCCAGGGTTGGGTGAGCAACTGGTTGATCAACAGCGCCAATTGGTCACCTTCGTCGCTGCCCAGGTAGTGCTCGCCGTTGTTTACCGCAAGCCCCGATACCCCCTTGCGGGTCGTGACCACCGGCAGGCCGGCGGCCATCGCCTCGAGAATCTTCACCTTGGAACCACCGGCGTAGCGCAGCGGCGCGAAGAACAGCGCCGAGCGGCGTTGCAACTCGCGCAGGTCGGGGCAGTAACCGACCCACTCGATGCGCGGGTCGTTCCAGTGCAGCTTCCAGTGCGCCGGTAGGGCGTGGCCGGCGATGGCCAGTCGCACTGCCGGGTTGCTTTGCCAGACCTGGGGCAGGATCTCTTCCAGCGCCCACTCGATCGCCTCGAGATTGGCGCCGTACTCGAAATTTCCTACGAACAGCAGGCGCTGGCTGTGCAGCGCGGGCCGCACTGCCTGGTAGTAGTCGCAGTCGACACCATTGACCACCACATTCACCGGGCGGCCGCTGATCTGGCCGATGAGTTCGGCATCGTGGGTGGATACCGCCACCACTTCGCTGGGTTGGCTCAGCACTCGCTGTTCCCAGCGCCGGTAGCGCCAGCGGTCGAAGGCATTGAGGGGGCGCAGCCACAGCGGCAGGCGGTCGTGGCAGGCAGCGCCCATCACCGACTCCAGCGTGTGCTCGCTGAGCATGAACGGCAGCCCGCGGGCTTGCAGGGCCTTTTCGAAGGGCTGGAAGGCATAGCTGTGCTCTATCTGGATCACGTCCCAGGGCTCGTCCAGCAACTGTTCGAAACGGTGCCGCAGGCAGGGCGCCAGGCCATTGATGATGGTGCGCATGGGGTAATCGATGATCGGCGATGCCAGCAGGTTCAGCGGGCTTTGGACCGGGCGCCGGGGCAGTACGATCAAGCGCTCCAGGAAGGGTCCCAGGGCCTCACGGGCAGGTTCGGACAGCGGGACTTTCGATTGCACCAGCAGGGTGATCCGGTGGCCATGCTTCGCCAGCTCGCGCAGCAGGTGGTATTGCCGGGTCTTGCTGCCGCTGGTGGTAGGCCAGGGCAGGTAGGGCAGCGTCCAGAGTATGCGCATGGCCCACTCCTGTCAGGTTTTGATAGGGTTTGTCAAGAATATGACGCGGATGCAGATGCCTTTTTAAGGATAGCCAAGTATTTGTCGATGGGTGGGTGCTGTTCGTCCGTACGATTTTCTCGCACGTATGCAGCAATTCGGACCCTGCTGTGGTCGAGATTGGCAATGGCGTTTTGGGAAGGGCACTCAGATGGACGGGCGCAAGGCAATGTTGATCCTGCATGGCAAGCAAGCCATGAACGAAGAGGTGCGTGCCGCAGTCAGCGAAATGCGCGAGCGTGGCTGGACCTTGGATGTGCGCCTGACCTGGGAGGGCGGGGATGCCCAGCGCCTGGTGGGCGAGGCGCTGGCGGGCGACTACTCGCAGGTGGTGGCCGGTGGCGGCGATGGGACGCTGCGTGATGTCGCCGAAGCCATGGGGCAGGCGGGCACGGAGGTCAGCCTGGCACTGTTGCCCCTGGGTACCGCCAATGATTTTGCTCGGGCAGCCGGTGTGCCGCTGGAGCCTGCCGCCGCCCTCGCGCTGCTGGAGCACACGCCGCGCGCGATCGACCTGGGCAAAGTCGGCGAGCAGAGGTTCCTCAACATGGCCACGGGTGGTTTTGGCAGCCAGGTCACCGCCAATACCTCAGAGGACTTGAAGAAAGTGCTGGGGGCAGCTGCCTACCTGGTCACTGGTTTGAGCCGCTTCAGCGAGCTACAGGCAGCTTCGGTGGAGTTGCAAGGGCCGGATTTCCATTGGCAGGGCGAGCTGCTGGCATTGGGCATCGGCAATGGTCGTCAGGCTGGCGGAGGGCATGTGCTGTGCCCCGACGCGCTGGCGGACGATGGCCTGTTGGATATCGGCATCCTGCCGGCTCCGAAGGAAGTGGTGGGGGCATTGCGCGATCTGGTGGCCGGGGAGGGGGTATTCGTTCACGCGCGCCTCCCCTGGGTGGAGATCAAGAGTTCGCAGGGGCTGGACATCAATCTCGACGGCGAGCCGTTGCAGGTCGACAGCCTGCGCTTCGAGGCCTGCCCGGCAGCCCTGCGCGTGCATCTGCCGGCCGACTCGCCGCTGCTCAGTCATCCAGGCTGATGATCTTCTCGCGCACGGCGAACAGCACCAGGCCCGCCACGTCGTAGATCTGCAAGCGTTTCATGATCTGCGAGCGGTGGGTTTCCACGGTCTTGATCGACAGGCCCAGGCCAGCGGCGATTTCCCGGGTCGACTTGCCGCGTACGATCAGACGCAGGATCTCCAGTTGCCGCGCGGTCAGGTTGTGGCGGTCGCTGTTGGCGGACTTGCCGTTTTGCGCGCGCAGCAACGCCTGGTTGATTACGGTATGGGCGATGGCGGGGCTGAGGTAGCGTTCATCGTTGCTCAGTGCTGCCAGGGCGTGCTCGAGCTCGGTGGCCGTGGTGTCCTTGAGCAGGTAACCGTGTGCGCCGCTTTCCAGGGCGCGCATGATCAAGTCCGGGTCGGTGTGCATCGATAGGATCAGCACCTTGCAGGTGCAACCGTTTGCGCGCAGTTGCGTGAGTACGTCCAGGCCGTTGGTGGAGCGCATTGAGATGTCCAGCAGGATGATGTCGGGCGTCAGTTGCTGCACCAGTTCCATCAACTGGCCGCCGTCATCGGCTTCGCCGACCACTACATAGCCGGGGATGTCGGACACCAGCGCACGCACGCCGGCGCGAATCAGCGAGTGGTCATCGACCAATAGCAGTCTAGTCATCAAGAGCGGGGGTCCTGGCGCGTTCGCCGCTGCGCGGTGGCCACGGGAACAATACGTCGATCCGTGTGCCCTGGGCGGGTTGGCTGGTGATGGTCAGGGTACCTTGCAAGGCGGTGGCACGTTCGTGCATGCCGGACATGCCACGTTGCCCGGCATCGGCCGGGTTCTGTGCCGGTACGAAACCCAGGCCGTCGTCATGGATCGACAAGGCAAGGCCTGCAGGGGTGCGTTGCAGGCGAATGACCAGGTTGCGGGCCTGGGCGTGGCGCAGCACGTTGGTGACCGCCTCCTGGGTGATACGGAAGGCGGCCATGGAGACATCTTCGGAGATGCCGCCCAGACGTTGCTGGCACTCAAGGCTCCAGTGCACGTCACTGTTCTCCAGGGCGCGCATCAGGTGCGCGCGCAGGCTGGCCTCAAGGCCCAGGCTGGCCAGCTGCCGTGGGTTGAGCAGGGCAGAGACGTCGCGCACGTTGGCCAGGGTGTTGTCCAGAGTGCCGCGCAACGTTTCGCATTTATCTTGCAGCTCGGCTGGCATACGGCGTTGCAGCCACTCCAGCTGGAGCTTGGCGGCGGTCAGCAACTGGCCAATGTCGTCGTGCAGTTCGCGGCTCAGGCGCTGGCGTTCGCTCTCCTGCACCTTGAGCATGCGATCGGCCAGTTCCGCTGGGCGCAGGTTGATCGACCGGGCCAAGTGGCGCAGTTGCCAGACAACGGCGGCCATGGCCGCCCCTTGCAGCATCACCACCAGCAATGACAGCGGTTGGGCCTGCAGGTAGTGCAGCAGGTTGATGGCCAGCGATGCGACGCACAGCAAGGCCGTCGCCCAACGCCACAAGGCGGTGCGGGAGCAGCAACGCTGGAGAATCTTCACGCGTGGAAGCATAGGTAGGAGAGCCACTGATATTGTTACTGTCGCAGGCTGCGCATCTCTATTCAGAGAGCCTGGCATCCTGTTTTCAATCAACGTTGAGCACAGCTTTCCACCTGTTATATCAAGGAGGCGTGTGTTCGCGTGGGCGCATGGTATCACTTCGAGTTGCTTTGGTCGCGATTGGCTAGTTGCCGGAAAACCCAGGGTTTTCCGGGACGATGCGACGCTTCTCGGGTCAGGGTAAGTGGCTAATGGCCATTATTGATTCACGTTGGCTGCACTTCCTTGTGCAACTAACGCTAGTGCGTTTGCTGGAACTTGTACAACTTGCCAAGTTGTACATTGTTTGCACCGCAACAGGGCCGTTAGTTGCCCGGGCGCTTAAAAGTGGCGTTTGGCTTAGTTGAGGTTGTCGGAAGTGGCGTGCGCGCGCTGGCTGTCGGCCGCCACAGGGCTGCCCAGGGCAATGGCCAGCTCGTCGAGCAGCGCTTGCTGTTCCGTGGTGTCCAGGTTCAGGCGTCCGGTCCGGGGGTCGACCAGTTCCAGTTGCCAGGCGAGCAGGGTCAGGCAGGCGTTCACTGCAGGAAGCGAAGGGCCTTGCAGGCGCAAATGGGCGCATGAGGGCTCAAGCAATTGCTGCAAGCCCGAGGCGTACTGGGCCACCTCGAGCAAGCCCAGGGCTTCGGCGCGACGATACAGCGCGTCGAGGCTGTCGTTCAGACAATGGCACGCGTCCGGGTCGTTATCGATCAGCTCAAGATGGTGCAGGCACTCCTGGGCCTTGGTCAGCAAGACCTGTGCGTCCAGCAGGAAATCCTGCAGGGCGCTGCTGTTCAATGGCGGTCTTTCCATCAGACGTCTCCGGGAGAACGTGCTGGAGCAGGGGTGGGCCACGCCGAGAAAAACACTGACAAAAGCCTGACTCCATTCATGCATTGAGATTGGCGTCACATTAATGGCTATTGGATATCGCGAATATCAGGTTGCGCCCGATTGCTACTAGGGGAATCCCTGATGAGGGAGTGAGGGTGGCAGGCCGTCGGGGAGGGGTTCGGAGGGCGGCTGGCCAGGAAGGAGGTGGTGCCAGTAAAGCATGATGGTAAAGTGATATCAATTGCCTGCGCAGCATTTTCTGCCAGGGGTCAAGTCGCGGGCAGACTCGCCGATACAACGCAGATGCAACCACTTTTCCCGATCAGAGCCTGGGAGTTGTCCAATGGCCGGTATTCTCGACACAGTAGACCAACGTACGCAACTGGTGGGTGAGAACCGCCTGGAAATCCTGATGTTCCGTCTGGCAGGTCGCCAGCTGTTCGCGATCAATGTCTTCAAGGTCCAAGAGGTCCTGCAACTGCCCAAGCTGACCCTGATGCCGCAACGACACTCGTTTGTCTGCGGCGTGGTCAACCTGCGTGGCCAGACCCTGCCGGTGATCGACCTGTCCCAGGCAATCGGCATGCGTCCACTGCAACCGGGACCGAACAGCACCATCATCGTCACCGAGTACAACCGTTCGGTGCAGGCCTTCCTGGTCGGTGGCGTGGACCGTATCGTCAACATGAACTGGGAAGCCATCATGCCGCCTCCCACCAGCGCTGGGCGCCAGCACTACCTGACGGCCATTACCAAGGTCGAAGAGCAGTTGGTGGAGATCATTGACGTGGAGAAGGTGCTGGCGGAGATCGTACCGTACAGTGCCAAGGTTTCTCGCGACAAGCTCGAGGATCCGGTGCTGGCCCGCGCACGCGGCTGCGAGGTGCTGCTGGTGGACGACTCCAACGTGGCCCTGGCGCAGTTGCGCGACACCCTCTCGCAACTGGGCATGAAGCTGCACGTGGCCAGTGATGGCCTCAAGGCCCTGAACCTGCTCAAGGGCTGGGCCGATGCGGGCGAAAACGTGTGCGAGAAACTGCTGATGGTCTTCACCGACGCGGAGATGCCCGAGATGGACGGCTACCGCTTGACCACCGAGATCCGCAACGACCCACGCTTGCGCGGGCTCTACGTAGTGCTGCATACCTCGCTGTCGGGCAGCTTCAACGAATCGATGGTGAAGAAGGTCGGCTGCGACAACTTCCTCTCCAAGTTCCAGCCGGACCGCCTGGTGGAAGTAGTGCGCGAGCGCCTGACCCTCGCGCGCACCCCGGCATGAGGCCAGCAGCAGGCACGAGCCGGGTATAAGCTAGGGTTTTTGGGCTGGCACAAGGCGTGAAGTGATGTTTCTGAGTGCGTTGTATCGATACCCGGTGAAGTCCGGCCAGGCAGAGCAACTGTCTGCGTCGCGGGTCGACGCCATGGGTTTGTGTGGCGATCGGCGCTGGATGGTGGTGGAAGAGGACACTGGCCGTTTCCTCACCCAGCGTGCCTGGCCGCAGTTGGGAAGGCTCAAGGCAAGCCATGACCCGGCTGGCGGGCTGTTGCTGGAGACCTCGGGGCAGGCTTCCCTCGTGGTAGCGGTGCCGCCCGCCGACGACAACCTGCGTGGGGTGACCATCTGGCGTGACAGCCTGCGGGTTCCGGATGCAGGCGACGCGGCAGCTGCCTGGCTGAGTACGCTGCTGGGCAAGGCCGTGCGCCTGGTGCATTGCCCTGTGTCGCGCGCCCGTTACCTGCCTGGCGGCTATGGCCTGAACAGCGACAAGGCGGCGTTTCCCGATGGCTTTCCCTTGCTGCTGATCGGCCAGTCATCGTTGGATGAACTCAGCTGTCGCATCGGTCGGCCCATGGAGATGCTGCGCTTTCGGCCCAATCTCGTCGTCGAAGGCAGCGCGCCGTTCGCCGAGGATGGCTGGAAACGCATCCGTATCGGCGACATGACCTTGCGCCTGCTCAAGCCCAGCGTGCGTTGCATCCTTACCACGCTCGACCCGCAGACTGGCGAGCGCAGCCCTGACCGCGAGCCTTTGACGACGCTCAAGACATTCCGTGAGCGTGAAGGGGATGTGTTGTTCGGGCAGAACGTGGCGGTGGATGGCGAGGGGCGCTTCGAAGTCGGGATGCCGGTCGAGGTCATCGAGTAAGCGGCAGTACCGGCCTCTTCGCGGGCTTGTCCCGCGAAGAGGCCGCAGACGTCCTACATGTCGTCGAAATAGCGTTCATGCCAATCCACCAGCGGCTGTGGTGAATTGAGCTTCTGCCCGTAGATCACCGAATACGACAGCACGTTCTGTACGTATTGGCGTGTTTCGTCGAAGGGAATCGACTCTACCCACACATCGAAGCTCAGGTGCCTGGCGCCCTTGAGCCACTGGCGTACGCGCCCTGGGCCTGCGTTGTAGGCGGCCGAGGCGAGTACACGGTTGCCATTGAACTGGCCATGCACCTGGCTCAGGTAGGCGGCGCCGAGCTGGATGTTCTTGTCGGGGTTGAACACCTGCGCTTGCGAGGCCAGCGGGATGTTGAACTTGCGGGCAGTCTCCTTGGCGGTAGCCGGCATCAGTTGCATCAGGCCACTGGCGCCGACGCTGGAGCGGGCGTCTTCCATGAAGGCGCTTTCCTGGCGGGTGATGGCAAACACCCAGCTCGAATGCAGGCCGCGTACCTTGGCCTCGCGCACCAGGGTGTCGCGGTGTGCCATCGGGAAGCGGATATCCAGGTCGTCCCAGTATTGCGCCTGGCTGATGGTACGAATGGCCGGGAAGTACCAACGCATGTCGTAGGCCAGGCGAGCCTGGGCGACCATTTCGTCGCGGTTGAAATGCCGACTCACGTGGTACCACTCGCGGCGGCCCTCGACGATCTGGCCGCGGGCGTGGAACTCCATGGCCCGGCGCACGCCAGGGGTGTTACGCACCTTGTTCATCAACTGCTGGCTGAGCACCAGTGGCTTGTTGTTCAGCTGGTAGGGCGATTGAGTGCGGTCGGCGGCGAGGAAACCGTAGAAGTCACGTTCACGGGCCACGTTCTTGTACAGCAGCGGAATTTGCGGGTTCTGCGGCTGGGCCAGCTCCAGGCTGCGTGCCTGCCAGTAGCGCCAGCGGCTGCTGCCGGCGAGGTCCTGGGGCAGGCGTCGGCTCAGCTCGTAGGCTTCCTCCCAACGGCCCAGGCGCAGCAACAGGCGCATGCGCCATTCGCTGACGGTGTTGTCGCGCAGCTCGGGGTCGTAGCGGGTCATCAGGTCGAGGGCGCGAGGGTCGTAGCGCCGGGCGAGGGTCAAACCGATTTCGCGGGCGATGGCGACTTTTTCGTCTCGGGAGAAGTGCATGCGCTGGGCATAGTCGTCGAGCAGCGCCATGGCTTGGTCGGGGTCCTGCCGGGCCAGGCGACGCAAGCCCAGGCTGACCACATCGGACATCGCCTCGCTGACCGGCGTGAAGCGTGAAGGCTGGTTGAGCAGCTCGGGCTTCTGCGCCACGTCGATCAGCAGCTTGCCCTGGGGCGCCAGGGTGGTCAGCGAATTGACCAGGCTGTTGGCCAGGGTGTAGTTGCGCGCTTGCGCCGCCAGCTTGGCTCGGTTCCAGCGCTTGGCTTCGGTGAGCTGGCCTTCGGCGGCCCACATGCCGAACAAGGTGTCGCAGGCCGCCGGTTGCGACTTGCCGACATTCCACAGCTTCTCGGCGCTGGCGAAGCCTTCTGCACGAAGGCCGTGGGTCAGCTGATACTGGCCGTTGAGGCAGTCCAGCTCGGTGAAGTTGAGCTTGGGATCGTAGTATTTGACGAAGGGTTTCCAGTCGCCGCGCTCGGCCAGCCAGCGTAGCCAGCGCAGTTTCATCCAGTTGGCCTGGGGCAGGTCGCCGTGCTTGGCCAGAAAGCCTTCGATCTCCTCGTTGCTGGCGTTTTTCAGGCGGGCGGTGAGTTCGTCGTAGGCCAGGTAGGGGGTCAGCGGATAGTCGCTCAGGGCCTTGGCGTAGCGCAGGTACGGCCCCTTGTCGCCCTTGGCCAGGGCTCGTTTGGCTTCGTCGTAGTGCTGGCGTTGCTGGCTGATGTCGATGGCGTGGGCTGCGCCCGCGGTGGTGGCGGTAAGCAACAGGCAGGAAACGATTTGGAACAGGCGGCTGCGCATGATACGTCCGGGCAGTTGAACCATGAAAAAGTGACGGCGAAGCCAGCACTGTTGGGGTCTATTGCCTTAGCTTAGCCGTTTGCCGGCAGTGGATGAAAGCACTGCGCTTGTATCGAATCGTTTACCTCGACCAAGCGTCGCAAAGCGTCCCGGTTACCGGTTGGCGCATGCCTTCGCTGGGTAAGTCAGGTAGAATGCGCGCCCGGTTTTTGGAGATGATCATGACCCTGCTCAAATTCAGCGATGTGTCCCTTGCGTTCGGCGCGATGCCGCTGCTGGACAACGTGTCCTGGCAGATCGCCCGTGGCGAGCGGGTGTGCATCATCGGCCGCAACGGTACGGGCAAGTCGAGCATGCTGCGCCTGGTCAAGGGCGAGCAGAAACCCGATGACGGTGATATCTGGCGTGCCCCTGGGCTGAAGATCGGCGAGCTGCCCCAGGAGCTGCCGGTTGCCGACGAGCGCAGCGTATTCGACGTGGTGGCCGAGGGCCTGGATGGTGTCGGCGCGTTGCTTGCCCAATACCACCACCTGAGCCAGAACATCCACGGCGACGAAGACCTGGAAAAACTCATGCACGTCCAGCACGAGCTGGAGGCCCGCGACGGCTGGCGCCTGCAGCAGGTGGTGGACAGTACCCTGAGCCGGCTGCAACTGCCCGCCGACAAGACCCTTGCCGAGCTGTCCGGTGGCTGGCGCCGTCGTGTATTGCTGGCCCAGGCGCTGGTGTCCGAGCCCGACCTGCTGCTGCTCGACGAGCCGACCAACCACCTGGATATCGGCGCCATCGCCTGGCTCGAGGAAGCGCTCAGCAGCTTCAATGGTGCCGTGCTGTTCATCACCCACGACCGCTCCTTCCTGCAGAACCTTGCCACGCGCATCCTGGAACTGGACCGTGGCGGCCTGATCGACTGGAACGGCGACTACGCAAGCTTCCTGGTGCACAAGGAGGCCGCACTGGCCGCCGAGGAAACCGCCAATGCGCTGTTCGACAAGCGCCTGGCCCAGGAGGAAGTGTGGATTCGCCAGGGCATCAAGGCCCGTCGCACCCGTAACGAAGGCCGCGTACGGGCGCTCAAGGCGCTGCGGGTGGAGCGTGGCGAGCGACGTGAGCGCCAGGGCAAGGCGAACATCCAGATCGAAGTGGCAGACAAGTCCGGCAAGCAGGTCATGCTGCTGGAGAACGTCAGCTTCGCCCACCCCGAGGGGCCGAAGCTGGTCAAGGATTTCTCCATGGTGTTGCAGCGCCAGGACCGTATTGGCCTGCTGGGTGCCAACGGTACCGGCAAGACCACGCTGCTCAAGCTGATGCTGGGCGACCTGGAGCCCACCGCTGGCAAGGTCGAGCGCGGCACCAAGCTGGAAGTCGCCTATTTCGACCAGATGCGCCACCAGTTGGACCTGGAAAAGACGGTCATCGACAACCTCGCCGAAGGTCGCGACTTCATCGACATCGATGGCCAGAGCCGCCACGTGCTGAGCTACCTGGGCGACTTCCTGTTCAGCCCGCAGCGTGCACGTACGCCGGTCAAGGCCTTGTCGGGTGGTGAGCGGGCGCGGCTGCTGCTGGCCAAGCTTTTCAGCAAGCCGGCCAACCTGCTGGTCCTGGACGAGCCGACCAACGACCTGGACGTGGAGACCCTCGAGCTGCTCGAAGAGGTGCTGTCGAACTTCAAGGGCACCGTGCTGATGGTCAGCCACGACCGGGCCTTCCTCGACAACGTGGTGACCAGCACCTTGGTGTTCGAAGGTGAGGGGCGGGTGCGTGAGTACGTGGGTGGCTACGAGGACTGGATCCGCCAGGGTGGCTCGCCGAAATTGCTGGGCGTGAGCGAGAGCAAGGGCGGCAAGTCCGAGCTGGGCAGCGCGGTGGTCGAAAAGGTGGTGGAGCAGGCGCCGGCTCCGGTAGCGGCGGCGGCATCGGTTGCCGATGCGAACAAGAAAAAGCTCAGCTACAAGCTGCAGCGCGAACTCGAGGCACTGCCGGGGCAGATTGACGCCCTGGAGCAGAAGATGGCGGCGGCCCAGGAAGAGGTCAATGCGCCGGGCTTCTACCAGCGGCCGATTGGCGAAACCTCGGCGGTGCTGGCCAGGCTCGAGCAAATGCAGGCTGAACTGGATGGCCTGGTAGAGCGCTGGGCCGAGCTGGAAGGCTGACAAAGCGCACCGGCCTCTTCGCAGGCGTGCCGCGAAGAGGCCGGTGCAGGTTGCGTCACTCTTTCTTCTGCAGCCTCACCGCCAGTACGTCGCAGGGCGCGCCATGCAGTACGTCGTTGGCCGTCGAGCCCAGCAACAGGGCCAGGCCATGGCGCCCGTGGCTGCCTACCACGATCAGGTCGCATTTCTGGTCCTTGGCCAACTGGTGAATTTCCTGGCGGGGCTGGCCGTAGACGAGGTGCGAGTCGCCCTTGTTGATGTCCGGATACTTGTTGAAGAGTCGTTCCATGCGCTCCTTGGCCTGGTCGAACTGCTGCTGTTGCAGTTGCGAAAGGTCCATCGGTACGTCACCCCCGAAGGCCATGGCCATGGGCTCGACGATATGCACCAGTGACACCTTGGTGTTCGAGGCCAGGGCCAGTGTTTTGGCCCGCTTGATGACCGGGTCGCACTCTTCGGTCAGGTCGACGGCGACCAGGATATGTTCGTAGGACATGGGCGGTACTCCTGACAATCGCGATAGTAGAAGTATGGTCGCTTTCGGGCGGGTCTTCCGTGAATCGGCTAACCCCCTTATTTGCAACGCTTTATGGGAACTACAGATATGACGGTATGGCTGGTGGTGTCAATCCTTGCGCTGATTCTCAGTCCGCTGGCCTGGCTGCGCCCGTCGCGCAAACAGAGCGAGCAGATGAGTCTGCGCCTGGAAGGGCGCCGCATGGGCCTGGCCATGCAGCTGGCGCCCCAGCAGTGGCCGCACTGGCTGGAAAACGAGCCGCCGAGCCCATGCCCGCAATACCATCGTGCCCGGCGACGGGGGCGTGAGGACAGCTGGTGCTACTGGCAGGTAAGCCCTGGGGTGTGGTGCAACCAATGGCGTGAACCTTGCGACCAACCGCACCTGAACGAGTGCTTCGCGCGGCTGCCGGCCAGTGTCTACAAGGTCGAGGCCGATACCCGGATGATCGCCCTGTGTTGGAGTGAGCGTGGCGACAAATCTGTATTGCAGGATATTGCCCACACCCTTGAAACCCTGGCTTGACCCTGACTTTCCGAACCCTGTAACGACATAGCGGCGGCCCCCGTAAGGAGGTCGCCGCTATGCGTTCTGCTCGCGCAGAAAGGCCAGGCAGGCCGGGAAGCGTTTCGTTGCCACGCAGTGTAGCCGGGTGGCGGCCAGGCGTCTGTGAAAAAATGCGCCCCTCGTGCAAGGCGAGGTTTATCGCTGGCGTGAATGACGCGCGATCACTGTCATCATGGCTTATCCCCCCGGTAGTACAAAATGACCGCAAAGTCGCGTTTTTCGGGTGCTTTCGAGCATTTGACAACGTCGATCTTTTCGGAGAATGTGTGCGTACCCAAATCAAACGGGCGTATGAATTGAGCGTTTGTATGTGAGAACGCTCTTACAGAATCCCGACTATCGCGCTGACGGGTGTGCCTGGACAAGGGCGGCAAGCCGCCTTCCACCAGCGTTCGGCGTGTACAGTTCAGCTTCCATATCGTGGAGATCAGTTGATGATTTACGAAGGTAAAGCCATCACGGTTAAGGCTCTTGAAAGCGGCATCGTCGAACTGAAGTTCGACCTCAAGGGTGAGTCCGTCAACAAATTCAACCGCCTTACCCTGAACGAACTGCGTCAGGCGGTGGACACCATCAAGGCCGACGCCTCCATCAAGGGTGTGATCGTCAGCAGCGGCAAGGACGTGTTCATCGTCGGCGCCGACATCACCGAATTCGTCGACAACTTCAAGCTGCCCGAGACCGAACTGGTCGCTGGCAACCTGGAAGCCAACCGCATCTTCAATGACTTCGAAGACCTCGGCGTCCCGACCGTCGCAGCCATCAATGGCATCGCCCTGGGTGGCGGCCTGGAAATGTGCCTGGCGGCCGACTACCGCGTCATGTCCAGCAGCGCCAAGATCGGCCTGCCGGAAGTCAAGCTGGGCATCTACCCAGGTTTCGGCGGCACGGTCCGCCTGCCCCGCCTGATCGGTTCGGACAACGCCATCGAATGGATTGCCTCCGGCAAGGAGAACCGCGCCGAAGACGCCCTTAAAGTCGGCGCCGTCGACGCCGTGGTCGCCCCGGAACTGCTGCAGGCCGGTGCCCTGGACCTGGTCAAGCGCGCCATCAGTGGTGAGCTGGATTACAAGGCCAAGCGCCAGCCCAAGCTTGAAAAGCTCAAGCTCAACGCCATCGAACAGATGATGGCGTTCGAGACCGCCAAGGGCTTCGTCGCTGGCCAGGCCGGCCCGAACTACCCGGCCCCGGTCGAAGCCATCAAGACCATCCAGAAAGCCGCCAACTTCGGTCGCGACAAGGCGCTGGAAGTCGAGGCCGCCGGTTTCGCCAAACTGGCCAAGACCTCGGTCGCCGAAAGCCTGATCGGCCTGTTCCTGAACGACCAGGAGCTCAAGCGCAAGGCCAAGTCGCATGACGAAATCGCATCCGATGTAAAGCAGGCCGCCGTGCTCGGCGCCGGCATCATGGGGGGTGGCATCGCCTACCAGTCGGCGGTCAAGGGTACCCCGATCCTGATGAAGGACATCCGCGAGGAAGCCATCCAGCTGGGCCTGAACGAGGCCTCCAAACTGCTCGGCAAACGCGTCGAGAAAGGTCGCCTGACCCCGGCGAAGATGGCCGAGGCGCTTAATGCCATTCGTCCGACCCTGTCCTACGGCGACTTCGCCAACGTCGACATCGTCGTCGAGGCCGTCGTCGAAAACCCGAAGGTCAAGCAAGCGGTGCTGGCCGAGGTGGAAGGCCAGGTCAAGGAAGATGCGATCCTCGCCTCCAACACCTCGACCATCTCCATCAACCTGCTGGCCAAAGCCCTCAAGCGCCCTGAGAACTTCGTCGGCATGCACTTCTTCAACCCGGTGCACATGATGCCGCTGGTGGAAGTCATTCGTGGCGAGAAGTCCAGCGAAGTGGCGGTGGCCACCACCGTGGCCTACGCCAAGAAAATGGGCAAGAACCCGATCGTGGTCAACGACTGCCCGGGCTTCCTGGTCAACCGCGTGCTGTTCCCGTACTTCGGCGGCTTCGCCAAGCTGGTCAGCGCGGGTGTCGACTTCGTGCGCATCGACAAGGTGATGGAGAAGTTCGGCTGGCCGATGGGCCCGGCCTACCTGATGGACGTGGTCGGTATCGACACCGGCCACCATGGCCGCGACGTGATGGCAGAGGGCTTCCCCGAGCGCATGAAGGACGACCGTCGTTCCGCGGTCGACGCTCTGTACGAGGCCAACCGCCTGGGCCAGAAGAACGGCAAGGGCTTCTATGCCTACGAGACCGACAAGCGCGGCAAGCCGAAGAAGGTATTCGATGCCACTGTGCTCGAGGTGCTCAAGCCAGTCGTCTTCGAACAGCGTGAGGTCAGCGACGAAGACATCATCAACTGGATGATGGTGCCGCTGTGCTTGGAGACCGTGCGCTGCCTGGAAGACGGCATCGTCGAAACCGCTGCCGAAGCGGACATGGGCCTGGTCTACGGCATCGGCTTCCCTCCCTTCCGCGGTGGCGCGCTGCGCTACATCGATTCGATCGGGGTCGCCGAATTCGTCGCCCTGGCCGACAAGTACGCCGACCTGGGGCCGCTGTACCACCCCACTGCGAAGCTGCGTGAAATGGCCAAGAACGGCCAGCGCTTCTTCAACTGAGCGGCCAACGAGCTAGAGCGAGAATATTGATATGAGCCTGAATCCAAGAGACGTGGTGATTGTCGACTTCGGTCGCACCCCGATGGGCCGCTCCAAGGGTGGCATGCACCGCAACACCCGCGCCGAAGACATGTCGGCGCACCTCATCAGCAAACTGCTGGAGCGCAACGACAAGGTTGACCCCAAAGAAGTCGAAGACGTGATCTGGGGCTGTGTCAACCAGACCCTGGAGCAGGGCTGGAACATCGCCCGCATGGCGTCTTTGATGACGCAAATCCCGCACACCTCCGCGGCCCAGACCGTCAGCCGCCTGTGCGGCTCGTCGATGAGCGCGCTGCACACTGCCGCCCAGGCGATCATGACCGGCAACGGCGACGTGTTCGTGGTCGGTGGCGTCGAGCACATGGGTCACGTCAGCATGATGCATGGCGTCGACCCCAACCCGCACCTGTCCTTGCACGCTGCAAAGGCTTCCGGGATGATGGGCCTGACTGCCGAGATGCTCGGCAAGATGCACGGCATTACCCGCGAGCAGCAAGACCTGTTCGGCCTGCGTTCGCATCAGCTGGCGCACAAGGCCACGGTAGAGGGCAAGTTCAAGGACGAGATCATCCCCATGCAGGGGTATGATGAGAACGGCTTCCTCAAGGTCTTCGACTTCGATGAAACCATTCGTCCTGAAACCACCCTGGAAGGCCTGGCCTCTCTGAAGCCCGCGTTCAACCCGAAAGGTGGTACCGTCACTGCCGGCACTTCGTCGCAGATCACCGACGGCGCTTCGTGCATGATCGTCATGTCCGGCCAGCGTGCCATGGACCTGGGCATCCAGCCGCTGGCGGTGATTCGCTCCATGGCCGTTGCGGGCGTCGACCCGGCGATCATGGGCTACGGCCCGGTCCCATCTACCCAGAAAGCGCTCAAGCGCGCGGGCCTGACCATCGCCGACATCGACTTCTTCGAGCTCAACGAAGCCTTCGCCGCACAGGCCCTGCCAGTGCTCAAGGACCTGAAAGTGCTCGACAAGATGGATGAGAAGGTTAACCTGCACGGCGGTGCGATCGCCCTGGGCCATCCATTTGGTTGCTCCGGTGCACGTATTTCCGGCACCCTGCTCAACGTCATGAAGCAAAATGGCGGAACCCTGGGCGTCGCCACCATGTGTGTCGGCCTGGGTCAAGGCATCACCACTGTCTTCGAACGCGTCTGATCGCTTTGCAAGGCAGCAGCCGGGGCCATGTGCCCCGGTTTTTGTTTTTTTACAGGATTTTTTTCAGGAGGCTGGCGCGACATGCAGATACAACCCGGCGTGTACCGGCATTACAAAGGGCCGGAGTACCGAGTCTTCAGTGCTGCGCGGCATTCCGAGAGCGAGGAGTGGATGGTGTTCTACCAGTGCCTGTATGGTGATTACAGCTTCTGGGTACGACCACTTTCGATGTTTCAGGAGTCCGTCGAGGTTGACGGCGAGCAGGTGCCACGCTTTGCTTTGGTCAAGGCCGAAGACGGGCTGCCAGCATCGGCTGGGAAGCCCCAAGAGTGATCGTCCGCGCTTGACCTCGCTCTTTCGCCACTATATATAGCGGTGCCGCGTCCGGCACCTGACGCGTTTTTCATCTTCAGATTCAGGAATCTTCCGATCCATGGGCAAATCGCTGGTCATTGTGGAATCCCCGGCCAAGGCCAAGACCATCAACAAGTACCTGGGCAACCAGTACGTGGTGAAGTCGAGTATCGGCCATATCCGAGACCTTCCCACCAGCGGTTCGGCCAGCACGGCCAAGGAACCGGCCGCCAAGCGCGGCAAGACTGCGGGTGAGGCTCCGGCGCTGTCGCCGAAGGAAAAGGCCCGTCGTCAGCTGGTGGCACGCATGGGCGTCGACCCCGAAGCCGGCTGGAAGGCCAAGTACGAGATCCTTCCCGGCAAGGAGAAGGTGATCGACGAACTGCGCCGCCTGGCCAAGGATGCCGACACCATCTACCTCGCAACCGACTTGGACCGTGAAGGGGAGGCCATTGCCTGGCACCTGCGCGAGGCCATCGGTGGCGATGACAGCCGCTACAAGCGCGTGGTGTTCAACGAAATCACCAAGAAGGCCATCCAAGAAGCATTCTCCCAGCCGGGCGACCTGGACATCGACCGGGTCAACGCCCAGCAGGCGCGGCGCTTCCTCGACCGGGTCGTGGGCTACATGGTCTCGCCCTTGCTATGGGCCAAGATCGCCCGTGGCTTGTCCGCAGGGCGCGTGCAGTCCGTGGCGGTGAAGCTGGTGGTCGAGCGTGAGCGCGAGATCCGTGCCTTCAATCCGGAAGAGTACTGGGAAGTGCACGCCGACCTGGGCACTGCGAAGAACGCCAAGGTGCGTTTCGAGGTGGCGCGCGAGAACGGCGAGGCCTTCAAGCCGCTCAACGAAGCCCAGGCCATGGCCGCGCTGGAGAAACTCAAGGCTTCCAGCTATAGCGTCACCAAGCGCGAAGACCGTCCGACCAGCAGCAAGCCGTCGGCGCCATTCATCACTTCGACCCTGCAGCAAGCGGCGAGCAATCGCCTGGGCTTCGGCGTGAAGAAGACCATGATGATGGCCCAGCGTCTCTATGAAGCGGGCTACATCACCTACATGCGTACCGACTCGACCAACCTGTCGACCGACGCAGTGGAAATGGCCCGCAGCTACATCGAGCGTGAGTTCGGCAAGCAGTACCTGCCCGCCGCCCCCGTGGTGTACGGCAGCAAGGAAGGCGCGCAAGAGGCTCACGAGGCGATTCGCCCTTCGGACGTGAATACCCATCCGACCAAGCTCAGCGGCATGGAGCGTGATGCCGAGCGTCTGTACGAGCTGATCTGGCGCCAGTTCCTGGCCTGCCAGATGCCGCCCGCCCAGTACCTGTCCACCAGCGTCACGGTTGCTGCGGGTGACTTCGAGCTGCGTGCCAAGGGCCGTATCCTCAAGTTCGACGGCTACACCCGTGTGCTGCCACAGCAAAGCAAACCGGGCGAGGACGATGTGCTGCCGGAAATGGCCCAGGGCGAGGCGCTCAAGCTGATCCAGCTCGACCCAAGCCAGCACTTCACCAAGCCGCCAGCACGCTTCACCGAAGCCAGCCTGGTCAAGGAAATGGAAAAGCGAGGCATTGGCCGTCCGTCCACCTATGCGGCGATCATTTCCACCATCCAGGACCGCGGCTATGTGACCCTGCATAACCGTCGTTTCTATTCCGAGAAGATGGGCGACATCGTCACCGAGCGATTGTCCGAGAGCTTCTCCAACCTGATGGACTATGGCTTCACTGCCGGCATGGAAGAGCACCTGGACGACGTTGCCCAGGGCGAGCGTGACTGGAAGAACGTGCTCGATGAGTTCTATGGCGACTTCAGTCGGAAGTTGCTCAATGCCGAGTCCAGCGAAAGCGGCATGCGCGCCAACCAGCCGACCATGACCGACATTCCATGCAAGGAATGCGGCCGGCCGATGATGATTCGTACCGCTTCCACTGGCGTGTTCCTTGGCTGCTCCGGCTACAGCCTGCCGCCGAAGGAGCGTTGCAAGGCCACCGTCAACCTGGTGCCGGGGGATGAGATCGCTGCCGATGACGAGGGTGAGTCCGAGTCGCTGGTGCTACGTGGCAAGCACCGTTGCCCGATCTGCTCCACGGCGATGGATGCGTACCTGCTGGATGAAAAGCACAAGCTGCACATCTGCGGCAACAACCCGGACTGCGCAGGTTACGAGATCGAAGAGGGCAGCTACCGTATCAAGGGCTACGAAGGGCCGAGCCTGGAGTGCGACAAGTGTGGCAGCGAGATGCAGCTCAAGACCGGTCGTTTCGGCAAGTTCTTCGGCTGCACCAACCCGACGTGCAAGAACACCCGCAAGCTGCTCAAGAGCGGCGAGGCGGCGCCACCGAAGATGGACAAGGTGGACATGCCGGAGCTCAAGTGCGAGAAGGTCGACGACACCTATGTGCTGCGCGACGGTGCCTCGGGGCTGTTCCTGGCCGCCAGCCAGTTCCCGAAGAATCGTGAGACCCGTGCGCCGCTGGTGCTGGAAATCATTCCGCACAAGCACGAAATCGACCCGAAGTACCACTTCCTGTGCGACGCGCCGCAGAAAGACCCTGAGGGTCGTCCTGCAGTGATCCGCTATAGCCGCAAGACCAAGGAGCAGTACGTGCAGACCGAGGTCGATGGCAAGCCGACCGGCTGGAAGGCGTTCTACGATGGCAAGGCCTGGAAAGTCGAAGACAAGCGCTGAATTGATGTAACTGGGGCCGCTGTGTGCCCCTTCGCGGGCAAGCCCGCTCCTGCAGGTTCGCCGTAACCTGCGGTGGCGGGCTTGCCCGCGAAGGGGCGGGTAGTTCCCCACGTCTTACCGCCTTGATGGGAGGTGATTGCAAAATGTCCCAGGAACTCTATACCCGCACCAACCAGAAACTGTTCTTTGCAGGGCTGGCTCTGGAGTCCATGGCCAAGGCCGAGCAAAGCGGCGCCATGAACGCCCAGGGCCTGATCCAGGCCGAGCGCGAGTCGGCCCTGTTTCACCTGTATGGCGCCTTGCTGGGGTTGTGCCATGAAATTGCGGGGTTCTACCGGCTGCCCCAGGCGGGGGCGTCGCGTGCCGAGCTGCTGCTCAATGACGAGGTGCTCAAAAGCGTGGCCATACCGGAAATGGCCGAAATGCTGGAGCTGGCACGTCAACCGCAGACTTGGCTCGCGCAGCTGATCGAGGCTTATACCGATTTGTTCCGACCGCCGGTCGCGAAGAAAACGGCGAAAGGCGATGTCACCCAGCCGTTGATCCAGGCGGTCAACCTGGATGAAGTCGAGCAAGTGCCGCTGTCTCGGGAAGAACTGGAAAGCTGGCGTACTGATCTGAAAGGCCTGGTGCGCCGTTTTCGTGATGCGTTGAGTGAGTGCTGAGGGGCGCCGGCGCTGGTACAATAATCGCCTTTCGTGAAGAGCAGGCCCTATATGTCAACGTCCTTTCTAGAAATTGTCGAGTTGCCGGATGGCCGGATCGAGCTGCGCCGTGCTGAGGACGAGGGTTCGCTGGTAACCTTGGACTTCTCCGAAGACGCCAAGGCTTTCCTGCAGGGGCAGCACGTGGAAGTGGCCAAGGCCATGCTCAGCGTGGGCGTGCAGATGGCTGGAAAGTTGATCGAAGGCGACTTCGAGCGCGAAGAAGGTCCGCGCGTTCTGCATTGAGCGCGCCGCCTCGACGAGGCGAACGGTAAAAGATTACAGGCAAAGCCTGAACATCAGCCGAGGCGGATGTTCAGGCTTTTTGCGTTTCCGGAGGTGGCTCCGCGGCTCAACTGCTGACGGGCGACAGTGCTGGTATTGTCCAGCCAACTGACCACGGTATGGCTGTTGCCCAGGCGCAATGCTTCGCAAGCCAACTGCAGTGCAGTTTGATTGCTGCCGGGTTGCAGCAGCAGGATGCGTTCACGGTTCAGGCCGGCATCACGCAGCCAGGCCTGGGTCAGGCTGGCAGGTGGCGCGACCAGCGTCAGCCAGCGAGTGTCATCTTCTTCACTCAGTTCGCGCAGCATAGGGGCAAGCAGGCTCTGGCAGTGGCCTGGTGCGCCACGCAGGGACAATTCGCTGAACAGCTCCGGCTTCGCTGGCTTGGGTGGCTGCTCGCGGTGTTTCAGGCCTGGTAGCACCGGCTGCGCAAGGAAGGCTTCGAACAGGGGAAGCTGGGCCGGTTGGGGCTGGTAAATAGACTGCTGCATGACGCCTCCTGGATCAGCGGCGAATGACGCCGACGCTCAAGCCCTCGATCACCAGTTCCTGCTCTTTCAGGTCGACTTCGATGGGGGCGAATTCGGGGTTCTCGGCAAGCAGCCAGACCTTGCTGCCTTCGCGCTTGAAGCGCTTCACGGTGACTTCGTCACCGATGCGTGCAACCACCACCTGGCCGTTGCGCGCTTCACGGCAGGTATGCACGGCAAGCAGGTCGCCGTCGACGATGCCGATGTCCTTCATGCTCATGCCGTGCACACGCAACAGGTAGTCGGCGCGGGGATGGAAGAAGGCCGGGTTGATGTTGCAGGATTCCTCGATGTGCTGCTCGGCGAGGATTGGCGCACCGGCAGCGACACGGCCAATGATCGGCAGGCCGCTTTCTTCTGCCTTGGCCTCGACGCCGGGAATGCGGATGCCGCGCGAGGCGCCTGGGGTCATTTCGATCGCACCCTTGCGGGCCAGTGCCTTGAGGTGTTCCTCGGCGGCGTTGGGTGACTTGAACCCCAGCTCCTGGGCGATTTCCGCGCGGGTGGGCGGAAAGCCGTTGTCTTCGAGGCAGCGCTTGATGAAAGCCAGGATCTCGGCTTGGCGTGGCGTCAGTTTCAGCATGGCGAGTGGCTCTGTCTTTTTATACAGTGACTGGGATTATATACAGTACATGGCGCGCTGCAAGCACTGTGTTTTGCCGGAAACTCCGTTGGGCTCCTGAGCCTGCGCGATTCGTGCCTTGCAGCGTAATGCGCGGCGCTGTGGTTAAATGGCGACCGCGTGGTCACCGAGCCTTGACAGTCGTTGGGTTGAAACGTATGTTTCAAACAACTGTTTGTCAGGCGGAAAAGTCATGGCCCAATCGGAAACCGTTGAACGCATTCTCGATGCAGCCGAGCAGCTGTTCGCGGAGAGGGGGTTCGCTGAAACCTCGTTGCGCCTCATCACCAGCAAGGCCGGGGTCAACCTGGCGGCGGTGAACTACCACTTCGGCTCCAAGAAGGCGCTGATCCAGGCGGTCTTTTCGCGTTTCCTCGGCCCGTTCTGCGCCAGCCTCGAGCGTGAGCTGGAGCGCCGCCAGGGGCGTCCGGAGCACAAGCCAAGCCTTGAGGAGCTGCTCGAGATGCTGGTGGAGCAGGCGTTGGCCGTGCAGCCGCGCAGCAACAACGACCTGTCCATCTTCATGCGCCTGCTGGGCCTTGCCTTCAGTCAGAGCCAAGGCCACCTGCGGCGTTACCTCGAAGACATGTACGGCAAGGTATTCCGCCGCTACATGCTGCTGGTCAACGAGGCCGCTCCTCGTGTGCCGCCGCTGGAGCTGTTCTGGCGGGTGCACTTCATGCTTGGTGCTGCGGCGTTCAGCATGTCGGGCATCAAGGCCCTGCGAGCCATCGCCGAGACCGATTTCGGCGTCAACACCTCGATCGAGCAGGTGATGCGCCTGATGGTGCCGTTCCTGGCTGCGGGCATGCGGGCCGACAGCGGCGTCACCGACGAGGCCATGGCGAACGCTCAGTTGCGACCGCGCAGCAAGAGCAGCGCGGTGCCTGCCAAGGCTTGAGCACTGGGCGGGGCAGGGCGCTTCGGCTAAGCTAGGCGCCCATGCACGACCTCGATTTCCTACATATTTCCCTCGCTGACCAATGCCTCTACGGCTTCGCCCGTGGGCAGTTGCGCGTGCGCATGGCGGTCTCGACCGCGCGTAACGGCGCTGGCGAGTTGAACGGCTCGGGCTGCACCCCGCGAGGCCTGCACCAGGTACGCGCGAAGATCGGCGCAGGCCTGCCGCCGGGTGCCGTGTTGCAAGGCCGACGCTGGACCGGTGAAACCTGGTCACCCGCCCTGCATGCACAATGCCCTGGCCGAGACTGGATCCTCACCCGCATTCTCTGGCTCAGCGGCTGCGAGCCGGGTATCAATCGCCTTGGCCGCGTCGATACCTTCCGTCGCTACATCTACCTTCATGGCACGCCGGACACCGAACCCCTCGGCATTGCGTTGTCCCATGGCTGCGTGCGCCTGCACACCCACGACCTGCTGGACCTGTTCGAGCGTGTACCGGCGCATTGCCCGGTGCGCATCGATGAGGCCGCCTGCCCCCAATGGGCCTTCCTCGCTCTTAACAAGGACACCCTATGACTGCCCGCCTGCAAGGCTCCCTGATGGTGGATATCGCCGGTAAATGGCTGACCGCCGAGGACCGTCACCTGCTGCGCCAGCCCGAAGTGGCTGGCCTTATCATTTTTGCCCGCAACATCGACAGCCCACGCCAGGTGCGTGAACTCTGCGCCTCGATCCGCGCCATTCGCCCCGACCTGATCCTGGCTGTCGACCAGGAGGGCGGCCGGGTCCAGCGCCTGCGCCAGGGCTTCGTGCGCCTGCCGGCGATGCGCGCGATCGCCGACAACGCCAACGCAGAGTACTTGGCCGAACAATGCGGCTGGCTGATGGCGACCGAGGTACTGGCGGTTGGCCTGGACCTGAGCTTCGCCCCGGTGCTGGACCTGGACCACCAGCGCAGTGCGGTAGTCGGCAGCCGCGCCTTCGAGGGCAACCCACAACGCGCCACGCAACTCGCTGGCGCGTTCATACGCGGCATGAACGCTGCGGGGATGGCTGCCTGTGGCAAGCATTTCCCAGGGCATGGTTGGGCCGAGGCGGATTCGCACGTGGCCATCCCCAACGACGAGCGTAGCCTTGAACAATTGCGCGAGGCCGACCTGGTGCCGTTCACCCAGCTGCGTGGCCAGTTGGCGGCGGTGATGCCGGCACACGTCATCTATCCGCAGATCGACAACCAGCCAGCAGGGTTCTCCCGCCGTTGGTTGCAGGACATCCTGCGCGGTGAGCTGGGCTTCCAGGGCGTGATCTTCAGCGATGACCTGTCGATGGCGGGTGCGCATGTGGTGGGCGATGCGGCCAACCGCATCGAGGCGGCGCTGAGCGCCGGTTGCGACATGGGCCTGGTGTGCAACGATCGGGCGGCGGCCGAGCTGGCGTTGAGTGCGGCGCAGCGCTTGAAGGTAGCGCCGTCGCCTCGGGTGGCCGGGATGCGTGGGCGCGGGTTCGCGCGTACCGATTACCGGCAGCAGCCGCGCTGGCTGGAGGCGCTGGGGGCGTTGAGAGAGGCGCAGTTGGTCGATTGAGACGCTGTCCGAGGGTTGCCCCGTACCCGTGGGAGGCTGTAGGAGGCTTGCCCGCGAACATCGGCACGGCCGGTGCCATGCACCGCGCTGTTGCCTTCGCGAGCAAGCCCGCTTCGACGGGCAAGGCGCTGCTCTGCCGGGCTAGCGGCTGCGCTTGCCCGGCAGAGGGGCGAACAGCGCCTCGATCTCTTCATCGCCCAGCCGCCATTGCCCAGCCTCGCCGCCCTCAAGCAGCCCGGCTGCCAGCGCCGCCTTCTCGTGCTGCAACTGCTGGATTTTCTCTTCAACCGTGCCGCGGGTGATCAGCTTGTAGACGAACACCGGCTTGTCCTGGCCAATGCGGTACGCGCGGTCGGTGGCCTGGTTCTCGCTGGCCGGGTTCCACCACGGGTCGTAGTGGATCACCGTGTCGGCGGCGGTGAGGTTAAGGCCGGTGCCGCCTGCCTTGAGGCTGATCAGGAACACCTCGCTGTCGCCGTTCTGGAACTGCTGGACCGGTGCGCGGCGGTCACGAGTGTCGCCGGTCAGCAGGCTGTAGCGGATGCCGCGTTTCTCCAGTTCCGCCTCGATCAGCGCCAGCATTGAGGTGAACTGCGAGAACAACAGCACCTTGCGCCCTTCACTGAGCAGTTCATCGAGCATTTCCAGCAGGCTGCCCAGCTTGCCCTTGTCAGCGAAGCTACCCTTGGCCTCGCTGCCCTTGACCAGGCGCAGGTCGCAACATACCTGGCGCAGTTTGAGCAAGGCGTCGAGGATGACGATCTGGCTGCGCGCCGCGCCGTTGCGAGCGATTTCGTCGCGCACTTTCTTGTCCATCGCCACCCGCACGGCTTCGTAGGTGTCGCGTTGCGCATCGCTCAGTTCCACCCAGTGGACCATCTCGGTCTTCGGCGGCAGTTCGCGGGCCACCTGCTCCTTGGTGCGGCGCAGCAGGAATGGACGGATGCGGCTGGCCAGGTGGGCCATGCGCTCGCTATCGCCGTGCCGTTCGATTGGGGTGCGATAGTCCTGGGTGAAGCGCTTGCTATCGCCCAGCCAGCCCGGCATCAGGAAGTGGAAGAGCGACCACAGCTCGCCCAGGTTGTTCTCCATGGGCGTGCCGCTCAGGCACAGGCGCTGGCTGGCCTGCAGCTCACGCACGGCCTGGGCGGCCTTGCTGTTGCTGCTCTTGATGTTCTGTGCCTCGTCGAGCACCAGCACATGCCAGGGCTGGGCGCGCAGGTGCTCGAGGTCGCGTGGGGCGAGGGCATAGGTGGTCAGCACCAGGTCGTACTCGCCCAGCGTGGCGAAATGCTTGGTACGGCCAGGGCCGTGCAGGGCCAGCACGCGCAGGCCGGGGGCGAAGCGCTGGGCTTCGTCGAGCCAGTTGGGTACCAGGCTGGTGGGCATGACGGCCAGGGCCGGACGTACCAGGCGCCCGGCTTCCTTTTCCAGTAGCAGGTGGGCGAGGGTCTGCAGGGTCTTGCCCAGGCCCATGTCGTCGCCAAGGATGCCGCCGGTGCCCATCTCGCGCAGGGCCTGCAACCAGTTCAGGCCTTGTTGCTGGTACGGGCGCAGGACTGCGGCCAGGCCTTTGGGCGGCAGCACGTGCAGGTCGCGGGCATCGCGCAGGCGGCGGCCCAGGTCGCGTACCTGCTCGCCCCCTTCCCATTGCAAGGGCAGTTGTTCTATCTCGTTCAGCCGCGCGGCGTCGGCGCGGTCCAGGCGTACGCTGGGGCCGATGGTGTCTTCGTGCAGGTATAACCCACCGAGGGTGCCCATCAGCGCCTTGATACGGCCGTAGGGCAAGGCTACGCGCAAGGCGGGGCTGTCCTGGCGCAGGCGGTTGATGTCGACCAGCAGGTGTTCGTCGTCGCTGCGCCGGGCCAGTTCGCTGGGGCGCAGCAGCTCGGGGTTGCTGCGCAGCAGGTGGAGTACGATCGGCAGCAGGCTGTGGCGCTGGCCGTCGACCACGATGCCCAGTTCCAGGTCGAACCACTCATGGCCGGGGGCTTCCTGGACCTTGGCGTACCAGTCGTCCACCTCTTGCAGGTTGAAGGTGAAGTCGCGGTGGATGTCGATGTGCCAACCCGCCTCGCGCAGGCGCGGCAGGCCATGGCGGGCAAAACGCAGCCAGGCGTCGTCGTCAGGCAGCTGCAACATGTCCCCGGCGCTGTCGGGCAGGGCCTTGCTCTGCCGGGTTGCGGGCTTGAAGCCGAGCTTGCGCAGGGTCTCGCGCAGGTGTTGCTCGGCCTGGGGCTGGCGGCGGATGCGCTGGCTGGTGGCGTCCACCAGGCGGGTCAGCGGCTTGTCGTCGTTGCCACTGGCACGCAGGCCGTCGTAATCGAACGCCAGGGCGGCGCGGTGCTGCATCTGGCGCTGCATGCGGCCTGTCTTGGGCATGTAGGCGCTGAATTCAATGCTGCCGAGGGTCAGGTGCGCGGTCGGCGGGATGTCGCTGATGTCTTCGCTGCGCACCGCTGTTGGCGTTGGTACCTGGCGGTTCAAGGCGTTCAGGCGATGGCTCAAGGGCACGACCAGGCGTTCAGGCACGACCGGTGCGCGCGCGAGTTGGCTGGCTATGAAGGGGTCGAGGTCATGGGTGAGTTCGCCGCTTTGCAGGGTCTTGGGGTCGACGTAGTACAACGGCTCCAGCGGCAAAGCGTTGAGTGCTACCTGGTCGTCGTGGTGCCAGGCGCCCCGGTAGCTGCCGTTTTCCAGGCGCACCCAGCGAAACTCGGCGTGCAGTGTCGGGCCGGCGACAAGCGGTGTGCCGTTGTCCTCGAACAAGGCTCGGCCGGTTGCCAGTGCGTATTCGAACAACTCGGCGCCAGGCTTGCCTGCCAAGGCTACGTTGGGGCCCGTCGAGCCCTTGCTGCGGGCGTCGATCAGGCGCAGCAGGCGAGCGTCTTCCTCGGTCACGTAGCGCGGGGTGTAGTAGATCATCTCGGGCAGCGAGGTGATGCGGCTCAGTTTCAACTCGCCGTCGGCCTGGCGGGTGCCCTTCAGCACTTTCAGCATGCATTGGTCGCGCTCGAAGCTGACTTGGTAATACAGCGCTGGCCCCTTGCGTGCTGGCTCGCGAGAGGTCGAGTCGGGGACGGGGTTGGCCAGGGCCTCGACCCACTTGCTCAGGTCGTGGGGCAATGACAGAGCCGCCTGTTCAGGCGGCAACTGCTCTTGCCGTTCGGTTTGCAGATGAACCAGCACGGCGGCGCAGTGCTTGCAATTGATGCCGACCGGGCAGGAGCAGCGGCCAAACACGCGCACGCTACCGGCATTCACTACAAGCCGGATGGTCTGGCTGTAGAGGTTGCCCGGCGAGCCTTTGCAGGTGGCCTCGATGGAGAGGCCTTGTACGCCGTGCAAGGTGACCCGGCCTTCATCTGCATAGTCGAAGCCTCGACCCAGTGCGCCACTGGGGAAATCGTCCATCCATGACGCGTCGCTTTGCAGAAGCGCTCGTGCCTCGTGCTCGCTCACATCACTGCTCCATCATCTCCGGGTCCATCACCGGCACCTTGCGCATGCCGGCCGGTGCGACCTTGATCAGCACGGCCAAGTGGCCGCCATCGAGGAACGTCAGCTGACCGGCCTTGACCGTGCTGTTGCTCTGCTTGAACTGCTCGCTCTGCAGCACGCTGCCATTGCCATCGAGCTGGTTGACCCAGAAGTTGGCCTCAAGGGTGATGAAACGGCCTTCGCTGATGCTCAGGTGGCCTTCGATAGGAAAGTGCCCGAACTGTTCGGTGCCTGCACCCAGGGCGATGCGGCTGGGGCCGTTGCCGACCTGCTGCTGCCAGGCCTTGTGCAGCAGCACCGTGTAGCCTGGCGTGGCTTCCAGGCGGGTCGCCTCGTCAACCAGTGCCAACGGCCGCTCGGCGGCCTTTTCCAGGCGCGGTGCGCCAGCGCTCCAGTCCTCCGGGGCGAACGGGCTGGTCACTGCGGGCACTGCGTTCTGGCGCAGCAGGAGCATCTCTACCTGATACGGGCCTTCGGCGAAGGCGGCCGGCGCGACCAGCGCCAGCAACAGGGTCAGGCAATGAATGACACGCATGGATCTTCCTTCAGGCAGGCTGTGGGGTCAGGCGCTCGAACAGCGCCTCCAGGGTATTGAAGCGTTCTTCCGGGCGTTCCATCGGTACCAGGAAACGGAACTGGGTGGCCCCCTCGAACTTGTAGCGCTTGGGCTGGCCCTGGATCAGCTTGATCAGGGTCAGCGGGTCGACCGGCGTTTCAGCCTCGAACTCCAGCTTGCCGCCGTTGGGGCCGGCATCGACCTTCTTGATGCCCAGCTTCTCGGCTTGCAGCTTGAGCAGGGTCAGGCGCATCAGGTTCTTGGTCGGTTCCGGCAGCAGGCCGAAGCGGTCGATCATCTCCACTTGCAGGTCCTTGAGGCCTTCTTCGTCGGCCGCCGAGGCGATGCGCTTGTACAGAATCAGCCGTGCATGGACGTCGGGCAGGTAGTCCTCGGGAATCAGCGCCGGCAGGCGCAGGTTGATTTCCGGGCCGCCGCCCAGGGGCTGCTCGAGGTTCGGCTGGGTGCCCTTGCGAATGGCCTTGACTGCGCGTTCGAGCATTTCCATGTAGAGGGTAAAGCCCACGGCCTGGATCTGCCCGCTCTGGCCTTCCCCGAGCAACTCGCCAGCACCGCGGATCTCCAGGTCGTTGGTGGCCAGGACGAAGCCTGCGCCGAGGTCCTGGGTATTGGCGATCGCCTCCAGGCGTTTCTCGGCGTCGCTGCTGATCTGCTGGCGCGGGGGCGTGAGCAGGTAGGCGTAGGCTTGGTGGTGGCTGCGTCCGACCCGGCCGCGCAGCTGGTGCAGCTGGGCCAGGCCGAACTTGTCGGCACGCTCGATGACGATGGTGTTGGCACTGGGCACGTCGATGCCGGTCTCGATGATGGTCGAGGCGATCAGCACGTTGAAGCGCTTGTGGTAGAAGTCGCTCATCACCTGTTCGAGTTCGCGCTCGCGCATCTGCCCGTGGCCGATGCCGATGCGCGCCTCGGGCACCAGCTCGGCCAGTTCCGCAGCGCATTTCTCGATGGTCTTGACGTCGTTGTGCAGGTAGTACACCTGGCCGCCGCGCAGCAGCTCGCGCAGTAGCGCCTCCTTGACCGTGCTCTTGTTCTGCTCCATGACAAAGGTGCGCACCGACAGGCGCCGCGCCGGCGGGGTGGCGATGATCGACAAATCGCGCATGCCCGATACCGCCATGTTCAAGGTGCGCGGGATGGGCGTTGCGGTCAGGGTGAGGATGTCCACCTCGCTGCGCAGGGCCTTGAGCTGCTCCTTCTGGCGCACGCCGAAGCGGTGCTCTTCGTCGATGATCGCCAGGCCCAGGTCCTTGAAGCGCACATCGTCCTGCAGCAGCTTGTGGGTGCCGATGAGAATGTCGATCTTGCCCTCTGCGAGGTCCGCTGCCGCGCTGCTGATTTCCTTGGCCGACTTGAAGCGGCTCATCACCTCGACCTTGACCGGCCATTCGGCGAAGCGGTCGCGGAAGCTGTTGTAGTGCTGCTGGGCGAGCAGGGTGGTGGGCACCAGTACCGCTACCTGGCGGCCACTGTGCACGGCGATGAAAGCTGCACGCATGGCCACTTCGGTCTTGCCGAAGCCAACGTCGCCGCACACCAGGCGGTCCATGGGCTTGCCTGCGAGCATGTCCAGGCGCACCGCTTCGATGGCGGCTTGCTGGTCCGGGGTTTCCTCGAAGGGGAAGCCGGCGCTGAAGGTGGCGTAGTCGGCTGCCGGGTCGGCGAAGGCGTGGCCCTTGCGTGCGGCGCGGCGAGCATAGATGTCGAGCAGTTCGGCGGCGACGTCGCGCACCTGCTCGGCGGCCTTGCGCTTGGCTTTCTGCCAGGCTTCCGAGCCCAGGCGGTGCAGCGGCGCCAGGGCGTCGTCACTGCCGGTGTAGCGGGCGATCAGGTGCAGGTTGGCCACTGGCACATAGAGCTTGGCGCCCTCGGCGTACTCCAGGGTGAGGAACTCGGCGGCCTGGCCGTCGATTTCCAAGGTGGCCAGGCCCAGGTAGCGGCCCACGCCATGGTCGATGTGCACCACGGGGGCGCCTTCGCGCAGCTCGGTGAGGTTCTTGATGACCGCATCGTTGGCCGCCTCGCCACGCTTTTCTCGGCGGCGGCGCTGCATCACGCGCTGGCCGAACAGCGGGCTCTCGGCCACCAGGGCCAGGGCAGGGTCGTCCAGCAGCAGGCCATCGTCCAGCGGAGCGATGGTGATCGCCAGGCGTTCCTTGCCGGTGACGAAGTCGGCCCAGCCTTCGACAGTCTGTGGGCGCAGCTTCAGGCGTTCGAGCAGTTCCAGCAGCACTTCGCGGCGGCCTGCGGACTCGGCGGTGAACAGCACGCGGCCAGGGAACTGGTCGAGGAAGTTGGCCAGCTCGGCCAGCGGCTGGTTGGCCTTGGCCTCGATCGCCAGGTTCGGCAGGGCGCGGGCCGGGAAGCGCTCGCGGCCGCCACCCGGCTCGACGTCGTTGGCACCGACCACCACGCGCGGCCATTGCTTGAGTCGGGCGAAGCAGTCTTCGACCGGCATGAACAGCTCGGCGGGCGGCAGCAGTGGGCGGGTGAGGTCGCCGCGGCGTTCTTCATAGCGCCCGCGCACATCGTTCCAGAAGTGTTCGGCAGCTTGCTCGACGCCCGGCAGCGAGAACACCTGGGTGTTGCTCGGCAGGTAGTCGAACAGGGTCGAGGTTTCCTCGAAAAACAGCGGCAGGTAGTACTCGATGCCGGCCGGAATGATGCCGCTGGTCAGGTCCTGGAAGATCGCGCTGCGGCGAAAATCCACGTCGAAACGTTCGCGGAAGCGCGCCTTGAAGCGCGTCACTTCCTCTTTCTGCATGGGGAATTCGCGGGCCGGCAGCAGGCGCACCGAGTCGACCTTGTCGATCGAGCGCTGGGTTTCCGGATCGAAGGTGCGCAGGGTCTCGATCTCGTCGTCGAACAAGTCGATGCGGTAGGGCAGCTTACTGCCCATCGGGAACAGGTCGATCAGGGCGCCGCGCACGGCGAACTCGCCATGCTCGTAGACCGTGTCGACGCAGCGGTAGCCGCTGGCTTCCAGGCGCGTGCGCATCTGCTCGACGTCGATCTTCTGGCCCACGTCCAGCACCAGGCTGCTGCCCAGCAGGAAGCGCGTGGGCGCCAGGCGGTGCAGGGCGGTGGTCACCGGCACCACGAGGATGCCGTGGCCCAGTTCTGGCAGCCGGTACAGGCTGGCGATGCGCTGGGAAATGATGTCCTGGTGCGGCGAGAACAGGTCGTAGGGCAGGGTTTCCCAGTCCGGGAACGGCAGCACGGGCAGTTCCGGGGCGAAGAACCGCAGCTCCTGCTCCAGGCGGTCTGCCGCCTGGCTGTCGGCGGTCAATAGCAGGGTGAAGCGGCCAACGCCGCTGGCAGCCTCGGCAATGGCCAGGCTCAGGGCGGCACCAGGCAGGTTGCCCCAGGTTTGCTTGCCGGCCGTGGCCGACAGTTTCGGTAGGCGCAGAACTGACACGGGAGATTGGACTCCAAGCGTTGCGGCAAAGAGATCGATTGTACCGGCGAGAGCGCCTGCTGTCAGGCTTGCAAGGGCATGACGGCAGGTGTTCGAGACGGCGACAGGCGCTCATTGCCGGTTACGCGTCGGGGCGTCATAATGTAGCCCCTTTTTTCTCCCCCTACATGTGGAAGGTTCCCGTGACTCAGAAGCCCGACCAGTGTCTTGGTGAGTGGATCGATCGTGAAGCCCTGGCTGAAGCGATGATCCCGCTTATCGGTCAGCTCTACCGCAACAACAACGTGGTGAGCTCGATCTATGGCCGCAGCCTGATCAACCGTTCGGTTATCTCGATCCTCAAAGCCCACCGCTTTGCTCGTCACCGTCAGAGCGACGAGACCGAACTGTCCGTACACGAGACATTCCCCCTGCTCAAGGCCATGAGCGAGCTGAAACTGGGCGCCGCTTCGGTCGACCTGGGCAAGCTGGCCAACAAGTTCAAGCAGGAAGGCAACGGCCGCACTGTCGAGCAGTTCGTCCGTGAAGAGCTGGCTGAAGTCGTTGGCCAGCAGAACGCTGCCGGTCGCAAGGGCACCGACGTCGTGCTGTACGGTTTCGGCCGCATCGGCCGCCTGCTGGCGCGCATCCTGATCGAAAAAACCGGTGGTGGCGACGGCCTGCGCCTGCGCGCCATCGTCGTGCGCAAGGGCGCCGAGAACGACCTGGTCAAGCGTGCCAGCCTGTTGCGTCGCGACTCGGTACATGGTCCGTTCGACGGCACCATCGTCATCGATGAAGCGAACAACACCATCACCGCCAACGGCAACCTGATCCAGGTGATCTACGCCAAGAGCCCAAGCGAAGTCGACTACACCCAGTACGGCATCGAGAACGCTCTGATCGTCGACAACACCGGTGTATGGCGTGACGCCGACGGCCTGGGCCAGCACCTGGCCTGCCCGGGCGCTGCCCGCGTGATCCTCACCGCACCTGGCAAGGGCGCGCTGAAGAACATCGTGCACGGCATCAACCACGGTGACATCACCGCCGAAGACAAGATCATCTCCGCGGCGTCCTGCACCACCAACGCCATCGTGCCGGTGCTCAAGGCCATCAACGACCAGTACGGCATCGTCAACGGCCACGTCGAAACCGTTCACTCGTTCACCAACGACCAGAACCTGATCGACAACTTCCACAAGGGCAGCCGCCGTGGCCGCGCCGCGCCGCTGAACATGGTCATCACCGAGACCGGTGCCGCCACCGCTGCTGCCAAGGCGCTGCCGGTGCTCAAGGGCAAGCTGACCGGTAACGCGATCCGCGTGCCTACGCCGAACGTGTCCATGGCCATCCTGAACCTGAACCTGGAAAAGCCGACCAGCCGCGACGAGATCAACGAGTACCTGCGCCAGACCGCCATGCACTCGGAGCTGCACAAGCAGATCGACTACGTCAGCTCCCAGGAAGTGGTCTCCACCGACTTCGTCGGCAGCCGCCACGCCGGTGTGGTTGACGCCGAGGCGACCATCGCCAACGACAACCGCGTCGTATTGTACGTGTGGTACGACAACGAGTTCGGCTACAGCTGCCAGGTCGTTCGCGTGATGGAAGACATGGCCGGTGTGAACCCGCCAGCGTTTCCACGCTGATGCGCTTGTAAGGCAATGAAAAAACGGGAACCTGCGGGTTCCCGTTTTTTTTGACCGATGATTGTGTTGCCTGCTCCGGCCTTTTCGCGGGCAGGCGCTAGAGAGCCTGAAGCGTGCGCACAGCCTTGTTATTTACCCTGTTACTGCTCTGCGCCTGCGACCAGCACCCCACCCTGGAGCGCTTGGGCGGCCCGACCATGGGCAGCAGCTACAGTATCCAGTACGTGCGCGAGCCCCATGGCCCGCCGCCGGAGCAAGTGCGCCAGGCCGTCGAGACCCTCCTGCAGGATATCGACCTGCATTACTCCACCTACCGTGGCGACTCGGTCGTCAGCCGCTTCAACCAGTTGCCCGCCAACCATTGCCTGGCGGTGCCCGGCGATATGCTCGAACTGGTCGGTTTCGGCCAGCAGTTGGCCGAGCAGAGCGAAGGCGCCTTCGACCTCAGCATCGAACCGCTACTCGACCTGTGGGGCTTCGGCCCTCAGGCGCGCCAGGAGCAGGTGCCCGACCCGCAAGCCCAAGCGTTGGTGCAGCAGCGCGTGAACTACCGCCAGTTGCGCATCGAAGGCACCCGGTTGTGCAAGAGCGCCCCCTTGGCCCTGGACTTCAACAGCATCGCCGCAGGCCAGGCGGTCGACCTCATCGCCCAACGGCTGGAGGCCATGGGCATCGCCAGCTACCTCGCAGAAGTCACCGGTGAACTCAAGGCGGTAGGGCGCAAGCCCGACGGCAGCCCGTGGCGAATAGCGCTGGAGCTGCCCCGCCCAGACCTGCAGGTCGCCCGCCAGATCCTCGCCATCGATGGCCTTTCAGTATCGACCTCGGGTGACTATCGCAACTATTTCGAGCAGAATGGCCGGCGCTATTCGCACACTTTCGACGCCCGCCAAGGGCGCCCGGTGGCCCATGCGCTGGCCGCAGTCACCGTGCTGGACCGCTCGGCGCGCGTCGCTGATGGTTATTCAACGCTATTGTTGATACTCGGCCCTGAGCGCGCCTGGGATTTCGCCATCGCCCATGGCATTGCCGCCGTGCTGGTGACCCGGGTAGAAGGTGGTTTCGTCTCCCGTTCCACGCCCGGTTTCGCGCAGGCGGTGAAAGGCGAGTGAAAGGCAATGCAAGGATGATCGCCACCACGGAAACGGTGAAAGACATGTAGCGCAGGCAAAGTTGGCCTACGACGCGACCAAGGGTTAATGTGCGCGGCGTTCACGCTTGATTAGACTGCACCCGAATTTTTCATGGCGCCCCGGCGACATGATCGAGCCCCGCGGCACTTGTCCGCGGGCCAGTTCTGAAGGAGTACGCATGGCTGTCTACAACTACGACGTAGTGGTGCTGGGTTCCGGCCCGGCCGGAGAAGGTGCGGCAATGAACGCCGCCAAAGCAGGGCGCAAGGTCGCGATGGTCGACAACCGTCGCCAGGTCGGCGGCAACTGCACCCACTTGGGCACCATCCCGTCCAAGGCACTGCGTCACTCGGTGCGGCAGATCATGCAGTTCAACACCAACCCGATGTTCCGCGCCATCGGTGAGCCGCGCTGGTTCTCCTTCCCCGACGTGCTGAAAAGCGCCGAGAAGGTGATTTCCAAGCAAGTCGCCTCGCGCACCGGCTACTACGCGCGCAACCGCGTCGATGTGTTCGTCGGCACCGGCAGCTTCGCCGACGAGCAGACCGTCGAAGTGGTGTGCGACAACGGCGTGCTCGAGAAGCTCAACGCCAAGCACATCATCATCGCCACCGGCTCGCGCCCGTATCGCCCGGCCGATATCGACTTCCACCACCCGCGCGTCTACGACAGCGACACCATCCTCAGCCTCAGCCATACCCCGCGCAAGCTGATCGTCTACGGCGCCGGGGTGATCGGTTGCGAATACGCCTCGATCTTCAGCGGTCTGGGCGTGCTGGTGGAACTGGTCGACAACCGCGGCCAGTTGCTGAGCTTCCTGGACTCGGAAATCTCCCAGGCGCTGAGCTACCACTTCAGCAACAACCACATCACCGTGCGCCACAACGAGGAGTACGAGCGGGTGGAAGGCCTGGACAACGGGGTGATCCTGCACCTGAAGTCGGGCAAGAAGATCAAGGCCGACGCCTTGCTGTGGTGCAACGGCCGTACCGGCAACACCGACAAGCTGGGCCTGGAGAACATCGGCATCAAGGTCAACAGCCGTGGCCAGATCGAGGTCGACGAGGCCTACCGCACCAGCGTGCCGAACGTCTATGGTGCCGGTGACGTGATCGGCTGGCCGAGCCTGGCCAGTGCCGCGCACGACCAGGGCCGCTCGGCGGCCGGCAGCATCGTCGACAACGGTAGCTGGCGCTTCGTAGATGACGTGCCGACCGGTATCTACACCATTCCGGAGATCAGCTCGATCGGCAAGAACGAGCAGGAACTGACCCAGGCCAAGGTGCCCTACGAAGTGGGCAAGGCCTTCTTCAAGAGCATGGCCCGCGCGCAGATCGCCGGCGAGCCGCAAGGCATGCTGAAGATCCTGTTCCACCGCGAGACCTTGCAGATCCTCGGCGTGCATTGCTTCGGCTACCAGGCTTCGGAGATCGTGCACATCGGCCAGGCGATCATGAACCAGCCGGGCGAGCTGAATAACCTGAAGTACTTCGTCAACACCACCTTCAACTACCCGACCATGGCCGAAGCCTATCGGGTAGCGGCCTACGACGGCCTGAACCGGCTTTTTTGAGCGGCTCCGGCCGGTGGCCTGAGCCGGTCGGGGAGACCGATTTCAGCCCTTCCCAAGGGTGGTCTTGGCCAAACCGGGAAAGTCTGTAATCAGGCTGTCCACGCCAAAGTCGGCGAGCCGGCGCATCAGTGCCGGCTCGTTGACCGTCCACACCGACACGTGCAAACCCTGGCGCTGTGCCTTGAGCAGGCGCTCGGGGGTGCATAGCGTCCAGTTCAACGCGAGCATTTCGCAGCCATAGTTCTGCGCGACCTTCAGCGGGTCGAGCCAGGCGTATTCGGCCACCAGCCCACGGGACACATCCGGCACCAGCTCCTGGGCGGCGCCCAGCACTTCACGTGAGCTGGAGGTGATGGTGATCTTGTCCAGCAGCTTGAATTGCTGGGCCAGTTCGCGAATTGCCAGCACGGTACTGGCGGCGCGAGTGCGCGAGGCGCTCTTGACCTCCAGTTGCCAATGGGCGAAGGCGCATTTCTCAAACAGCTCTTCCAGCCGCGGAATCGGGCAGGGCTGCACATGGCCTGGGCCGCCGCTACGCGCGTCGTAGGTGACCAGCTCGGCGGCGGTGTGTTCGACCACCTTGCCGCGTCGGCCAGTGGTGCGTTTGAGGGTGGGGTCGTGGATCACCATCAGCTCGTTGTCGGCCGACAGGTGCAGGTCCAGTTCGCAGCGGTCGATGCCGTGGGAGAGGCACTGGCGGAAGCTGGTCAGGGTATTCTCGGGCGCTTCGCCTTTGGCGCCGCGATGGCCGTAGATCAGGGTCACGTTCGTTCCTTCAGGTCTGAGGAGCGCAGAGGCTCAAGAGGCAGGGTCGTTCTGTTCCAGTTGCTGGCGGCGTTGCTGTTGCTGGCGCTGCAGGATATAGCGGGCCAGCAGTTGGCGCTGGGCGTCGGTCATGTCGGTGAATTCGGTGCCCACTTCGAAATTGCCGCCCGGCAGCGGATCGCAGTGGGTGACCCGGCCGCGCAGCAGCAGCCCGTGGGCGCGGGGCATCAGCACCATCTTCACTTTTACCCGTGTACCGGGGGCGATCTTCTGGGCCTGGGCGAACTCGATGCCGCCTTCGGAAATGATCACCCGCTGCGGGTGGCCGATCTCGCCGATCAGGGTTTGCGCGACCACAGCGCTGAGCAGGTCGAGGCGTTTGTTCTGGGCGCGCAGGAAGGCTAAGAGGGTGCGGTCCTTTTCGCTGAGCTGGCGCAGCAGGTGCTGGCTCTCGAAGTCGGACAGGTGCAGTTCGCTGAGCAGGTTGAAGAGCAGGGAATCATCCTGCAACAGTTCGGTTTCAAGGGCTTGGGCCGCGCTCAGGGGGCTTATTTCCAGTGCGATACTGTCTTCGATGCGGTAGTATTCGCGGCGATCTTCTTCGTCTAATGTCGTCATGGCGAACCCATGGTAGCGGCGGTGGTCCGAGTGTAAAGCCGCCACAGGCGCCTCGCCACAAGGACGTTCCCATTCATCCGAACAAGCCCCGACATGTTCAGACCTCTCTTCGTATTCATCGGTACGCGCTACACCCGTGCCAAGCGCCGCAATCATTTCGTCTCGTTCATTTCGCTCACTTCGATGATCGGCCTCGCCCTGGGCGTGGTGGTGATGATCGTGGTGCTCTCGGTGATGAACGGCTTCGATCACGAAATGCGAACCCGCGTGCTTGGCATGATCCCTCATGCCACGCTGGAGGCCGGCCAGCCGATCAACGACTGGCCTGCCCTTGCCCAACAAGTAAAGCAGAATCCACGCGTGCTGGCGGTAGCCCCGTTCACCCAGATGCAGGGCCTGCTGACCTATGAAGGCAAGGTGCAGAAAATACTGCTCAACGGCATCGACCCGCCGCGCGAGCGCGAGGTGTCGATCATCGACAACTTTCTTCGCGAAGGCAGCCTCGATGCGCTGGCGCCGGGCGAGTGGGGCATCATGATCGGCGACAAGGCCGCCGCCCGCCTGGGTGTGAAGGTCGGCGACAAGGTCACCTTCGTCGCCCCGGAGGTAAGCGTCACGCCGGCGGGCATGTTCCCGCGCATGAAGCGCTTCACCGTGGTGGGTACCTTCCATGTCGGCGCTGGCGAAATCGACGGCTTCCTGGGGCTGACCAACCTTTCCGACCTGTCCCGCCTGCACCGCTGGAAGGCCGACCAGGTACAGGGCCTGCGCCTGAAGTTCGACGACCTGTTCCAGGCGCCGCGGGTGGCCTGGGACATCGCCCAGCGCCTTGGCGACCAAGAGTACTATGCCCGCGACTGGACCCGCACCCACGGCAACCTGTACCAGGCGATCCGCATGGAGAAGGCGATGATCGGCCTGCTGTTGCTGCTGATCGTCGCGGTGGCGGCGTTCAACATCATTTCCACCCTGGTGATGGTGGTCAACGACAAGAAGGGCGATATCGCCATCCTGCGTACCCTGGGCGCTACGCCGGGCCAGATCATGGCCATCTTCATGGTCCAAGGCACGGTGATCGGCGTGGTCGGCACGCTGATCGGCGCCGTGGTCGGCATTCTCGCCGCGCTCAACGTCAGCGCTGCCATTGCCGGCATCGAGACGCTGATCGGGCACAAGTTCCTCAACGCCGATGTGTATTTCATCGATTACCTGCCGTCGCAGATCATGGCCGAAGACGTGTGGATGGTCTGTGGTGCGGCATTGGTCCTGAGTTTCCTCGCCACCCTGTACCCGGCCTGGCGTGCCGCGCGCACCCAGCCTGCAGAGGCGCTACGTTATGAGTGAGTCGCGCATGAGTGATAAAGCCGTACTGAGTTGCCGCAACCTGGGCAAGTCCTATGACGAAGGCCCGGCGTCGGTGCAGGTGCTGTCCGGGTTGAGCCTGGAGCTGCATCCGGGCGAGCGGGTGGCGATCGTCGGCAGCTCGGGTTCGGGCAAGAGTACCTTGCTCAACCTGCTGGGCGGCCTCGATACCCCGACCCAGGGCAGCGTCTGGCTGGCCGGCGAGGAGCTGTCGGCCCTCGGCGAGCGCGCCCGCGGCCTGCTGCGCAACCGTGCCCTGGGCTTCGTCTACCAGTTCCACCACCTGCTGCCCGAGTTCACCGCGCTGGAGAACGTGTGCATGCCGTTGCTGATCGGCCGCACCGCGATTCCCGAGGCTCGCGAGCGTGCCACGGCGCTGCTGACCCGCGTCGGTCTGGGTCATCGCCTGAACCACAAGCCGGCCGAGCTTTCCGGCGGTGAGCGCCAGCGCGTGGCGATTGCCCGGGCGCTGGTCAACCGCCCGGGCCTGGTGATGCTCGACGAGCCGACCGGCAACCTCGATCATCACACCGCCCAGGGCATCCAGGAATTGATGCAGGAGCTGTCGAGTTCTTCGCGGACCGCATTCCTGGTGGTGACCCACGACCTCAACCTGGCGCGCCAGATGGACCGTGTGCTGCGCCTGGAAGACGGGCGCCTGGTCGCTATCTGACGGTTTGCACGGGGTGGCCGTGGGGCTGCCGCGTTTCTTCTTTTCATTGGGTGTACGCGTAAATGTTCAGACCCTTGCCCTTGTTCATCGGTGCTCGCTACACCCGTGCCAAGCGCCGCAACCATTTCATCTCGTTCATTTCCATGACCTCGATGATCGGCCTGTCCCTGGGCGTGCTGGCGATGATCGTGGTGCTCTCGGTGATGAACGGCTTCCAGCGCGAGATGAGCTCGCGCATCCTTGGCCTGGTGCCGCATGCCGCGATCCTTGGCGAACAGCCGCTGGGCAACTGGCAACAGGTGGCTGACAGCGCCCTGAAGAACCCGGCGGTGATGGCTGCCGCGCCCATTACCGAGATGGAAGGCATGCTGTCCTACAAGGGCGCGATGCAGCCGATCCAGGTCAGCGGCATAGACCCTGCAGAGGAAGGCAAGGTGTCCATCGTCGGCCGGCATATCGTCCAGGGCGCCTTGCAGAACCTGGTGCCTGGCGAGTACGGCGTGGTGCTGGGCGAGCTGACCGCACGGCGTTTTCGCCTAAACACCGGCGACAAGCTGACCCTGATCGTGCCCGAGGTCAGCTCTGCACCGGGCGGTATTACCCCGCGCATGCAGCGCTTGACCGTGGTCGGCATCTTCAAGGTCGGTGCCGAGCTGGACGGTTCCCAGGCCTATATCCATGTGGCCGATGCCGGCCAGATGCAGCGCTGGGCACCGGGCCAGGTGCAGGGCGTGCGCCTGAAACTGCATGACCTGTATGCCGCGCCGCAGGTGTCCAAGGCCATCGCCACGGGCCTGGGTGACGGTTACCGCGCTGACGATTGGTCGCACACCCAGGGCAGCCTGTTCAGCGCCATGAAGATGGAAAAGACCATGATCGGCCTGCTGCTGATGATGATCATTGCCGTGGCCGCGTTCAACATCATCGCCACCCTGGTGATGGTGGTGAACGACAAGGGCTCGGATATCGCCATCCTGCGTACCATCGGCGCCACGCCGTCGCAGATCATGGGTACCTTCATGGTCCAGGGCACCCTGATCGGTGTGGTCGGCACCCTGGTCGGCGGAGTGCTTGGAGTAATCGCCGCGCTGAACGTCAGTGCCATTGTCGGCTGGCTGGAGCGGGTCAGTGGCCAGCACATCTTTACCTCGGACGTGTATTTCGTCAGCAGTCTGCCGTCGCAGCTGCAATGGGGAGACGTGGCGATCATCTGTACGGCGGGGCTGGTGATGAGCTTCCTGGCCACGCTGTACCCGGCATACCGCGCTTCGCAGATCGAGCCGGCGATGGCGTTGCGTTACGAGTGATCCAGGCGCGGGAATGGCACGAGCTGCACTCGTGTTCGCGGCCAAGGCCGCTGCTACAGGTACGGTGCTGCTGTCACCTGCAGGAGCGGTTTACCCGCCAAGCAGGCGCCGCGCGGTGCATGGCTTAGCGTGTCTCAGGCAGCTCTAGCAGGAATCGTGTCCAGCCGTCTCTACACTCGGCGCGAATGCTGCCGCCGTGGGCCTGGACGATCGAGCGGGTGATCGCCAGCCCCAGCCCCGCATGCTCGCTGCTGCCTTCGCGGCGTGCCGGGTCGGCCCGGTAGAAACGGTCGAACAGCCGGGGCAGCACATGCGCTGCAATAGCCGGCCCGGTGTTGGCCACCACGATGTGCGTGCCTGCTGCCAGTGTCACCTCTATCATCCCTCCATCGGGGGTGAAGCGCAGGGCGTTGTCCAGCAAGTTGGACAGCGCCCTGCGTAGCATATGGCGGTCGCCTGCAACCTGTGCCTGGCCTTGGCGACGCAACTGGATGCCCGCGTCCTCGGCCAGCGGCGCGTAGTATTCCAGCAGCGCATCGGTCTCCATTCCCAGGTCCAGCGCCTGGCGGCTCGGCATCAGCAGGCCATGGTCGGCCTTGGCCAGGAACAGCATGTCGTTGACCATCTGCGCCATCCTTTGCAGTTCCTCGAGGTTGCCGTGCAAGGCCTCGCGGTACTCCTCCAGGCTGCGCGGGCGAGTGAGGGTGACCTGGGTATGGGTCAGCAGGTTGGACAGGGGGGTGCGCAATTCATGGGCGATATCGGCGGAGAACGCCGAGAGTCGCTGGAAGGCGTCGTCCAGGCGTTGCAGCATGTCGTTGACCGTCTCGCCCAGTTCCGCCAGCTCCTCGGGCAGTTCCGCCACCGACAGGCGCGTAGTCAAGGAGCGCGCATTCACGCTCGCGGCCACCGCGCCCATCTGGCGCAGCGGTCGCAACCCGCGACGCGCGGCCCAGGCGCCAAGCAGCGCGGTGGCCAGCGCCGAGAGGCCGACAGTAAGCCAGATCAACTGCTGCATGCGTTGCAGGAAGTGCTGGTGATGGGTGATGTCGAGGAACAGGGTCAGTTGCGGCGCCTGCGTGTCGCCGCTGCGCAGCGGCACGCACAGGCTGCGATAGTCGATGCCACCGGCATGCAGGGTGGCCAGCCCGTTAGGTTGCGGGGCATCTGGCAGGGCCGGGCGGCTGTCGAACCACAGGCTGCCGTCAGCGCCGCGCACGCGCAGGGCCAGGTCGGCCTGGTGGCGCAATTCATTGCGCAGTGCCGGTAGGCGAGCGGCCAGCTGTTCCGGCGTGGCGACCTCGCTCAGTTGTGCGCGAATCAACGACAGCCGCGCGTCGAGCAGTTGCTGGTCCAGTTCGATGAAGTGTTGTTCGCTGGCGCGGTTGAACAGCAGCCCGGCGCTGAGCGAAACCGCTGCGGTGCAGGCGGCGAACAGCAGGGCCAGGCGCCCGCCGAGGGAGAGCCGGCGCATCAGTCCTTGCGCTCCTCGAGCACATAGCCCATGCCACGTACTGTGTGGATCAGCTTGCAAGGGTGGGGGTCGTCGATCTTCAGGCGCAGGCGGCGGATGGCGACTTCGATGACGTTGGTGTCGCTGTCGAAATTCATGTCCCACACCTGCGAGGCGATCAGCGACTTGGGCAGCACTTCGCCCTGGCGACGCAGCAGCAGCTCGAGCAGGGCGAACTCCTTGGCGGTCAGGTCGATGCGCGTGCCGGCACGCTCGGCGCGGCGGCGGATCAGGTCCAGGCGCAGGTCGGCCAGGGCCAGGGTGGTGTCCTGGCTCGGGCTGGCGCCGCGGCGCAGCAGGCTGCGCACCCGTGCGAGCAGTTCGGAGAAGGCGAAGGGCTTGACCAGGTAGTCGTCGGCGCCCAGCTCAAGGCCATGTACGCGGTCTTGCACCGCATCGCGGGCGGTCAGGAACAGCACCGGGGTGTCCAGCCCGGCCTGGCGCACGGCCTGGAGTATCTGCCAGCCGTTGCGGCCAGGCAGCATTACATCGAGGATCAACAGGTCGTGGTCACCGGTCACGGCCAGGTGCTGGCCGGTTTCGCCGTCGCTGGCCAGTTCCGTGGCAAAGCCTGCTTCGCTCAGGCCTTGGCAGAGGTATTGCCCGGTCTTGGCCTGGTCTTCGACGATCAGTAGTTTCATGGGGCATTCTTTCCAAAAAGCCGACAGCGAACGTGAAGAAATGATACGTGAGCCTTGGCAGATCCGCCCAAGCTGACAAAGTTGTAATCTGCCAGTCAGGTCGCCGCCAGTTGCGCCTGCCTGAGTCCGGGCACTGCCAGACCGGCAGGGTTGCGGCTTGCCATCGACTGACAGCGGCCCCAGGCGGGGATAAAACCGGTAGAATGCTTTCATTTTGAACCTTCAGGTCAGGTCCATGCATCCCGCCGCCGAACATTCCCCGCTGGGCAAGTCCAGCGAATACATCGCCACCTACAGCCCCGAATTACTGTTCCCGATTCCGCGCACGGCCAAGTGGGCGGAGCTGGGGGTCACGGCCCAGACCCTGCCTTGGCAGGGCGTGGACTTCTGGAACTGCTTCGAGTTGTCCTGGCTGTTGCCCTCCGGCAAGCCGGTGGTGGCCATCGGTGAGTTCGCCATCCCGGCCGACTCGCCGAACATCATCGAGTCCAAGTCGTTCAAGTTGTACCTGAACTCGCTGAACCAGACCGTGTTCGCCAGTGCTGACGAGTTGCGCGGCTGCCTGGAAAAGGACCTGTCCGCTGCCGCGGGCAAGCCAGTGCAGGTGAAGGTGCGCAGCCTGGGTGAGGTCGAGGCGCAAGGCGTGGTGGCCTTGCCGGGCCAGTGCATCGATACGCTGGATGTGACCATCAGCAACTACGAGCAGCCGCAACCCGAGCTGTTGCGTTGCGCTGCCGATCGGGTGGTGGAGGAGACGGTCCACAGCCACCTGCTCAAGTCCAACTGCCCGGTCACCGGCCAGCCGGATTGGGGCAGCGTGGTGGTCGAATACCAGGGCAAGGCATTGGACCACGCCAGCCTGCTGAGCTACCTGGTGAGCTTTCGCCAGCATGCCGACTTCCATGAACAGTGTGTCGAGCGCATCTACCTGGACCTGCTGCGCCTGCTCGAGCCCGAGCACCTGACGGTGTACGCGCGCTATGTGCGCCGGGGCGGGCTGGACATCAACCCGTACCGCAGCACCGGGGCGATCCACCCTGCGAACGGTCGCCTGGTTCGCCAGTAAGCGTTTCGTCACCTCACACGGCACAAGGCCGCCCCTGCAAGCATGCAGGGGCGGCCTTGTGCCGTGTGAGGCTGTGCTACAGCCGGGTCAGATGCCCATGCTGTGCAGGCTGTTGGCGATACTGCGCAGGGTAGCGGTGAGGTCCGGGTGGTCGGCTTCGAAGCGTTCGATGGCGAGGTTCACGCCATCGACCAGGTTATTGTCGGGTGTAGCTTCCTCGAGCTTGAGTTGCGCCTCGATCTGGCGCGCCTCTTCATGCAGGCTGGCGAGCTCTTGTTCCGAAAGTGGTACGTTGCGATCCAGTTGCTCGCGCAGGCTATCGAGTCGCTCTTGCAGTTCGCGGGCAGGCATTGGGTGTTCTCCCTCCAAGACTAGGCAAGGCATGGACCACTGCGCAGTGGCAAAGGTTCTGCCCTGCACTCAAGCGTAATCCACTCACCGGCCCTTTGCATGGTCGGGATCGACAACCTCGTATCAGGGTTTTTCGCCCTTGCGCCGGCGCTGGGCGATATCGGCCAGGCAGGTATCCAGCGATTCGAGGTGGTCGATCACCGAGTGCACGCCGACGCTGAACAGTTCCAGGGTGGCCCTGCCGCGGGCGCGCTCCTGCTCCTGCTGGCTGAGGGCTTGCCAGTGTTGCGAACTTTGATCGCACGTCGGGCTGCACGCGGCCAGGCCCACAGTCCACAGGCCCGCATTGAGGCCGGCCTGCAGCAGGCGCGGTTCGCCGCTGACCAGTACGCAACCGTCGAGCCGTTGGCTCTGCAGGGTCATCAGGGCTTGCCAGCAGGCATTCGGCGCAGGCCACGGCGAGCCGTTGCTGAGCTGGCCGGGCAGCCATTCGGGCAGTACGTCGGCCAGGCGCGCACCCTGGCGTTCGTTCACTTCGTCCAGCCAGATGCAAGGCACCCGTTGGTTACGCAGGCCGCGCAGGGTGGCGAGGGCACCGGGGGCGGGCAGGGGACTGTCGTCGTGGTTCTGGACCAGACAACCGCGTAGTCCGAACAGCACAGCGGTGAAGGCGGGGGCATCCATGGCGAAATCCCTGAAATATTCCGCAGGCTAAAAGCGGATTGTTACCAAGGGATGACAGCAACAGTTGTTCACAAAATGTTGCACAAAGATGTGTAAAGCTTTTTATCAGCTACGGTGCGATTATACTGGCGCCCTATTGGCTGGTCGCAGTGGGCATCAGCCGCCGAAAAAACCACGGAGACACTTCATATGCGTAGGATCGGTGCCGGTGTGATCGAGCGCGTCACCCAGGCCTGTGTCTGTGCCAGCCTGTTGCTGGCGCCCGTCGCTGCCACCCAGGCGGCGACCGAGGAAGACCCCTGGGAGGTGGTCAACCGACCGATCTTCCGCTTCAACGACGTTTTGGACACCTATGCCCTCAAGCCGCTTGCCCAGGGCTACCAGGCGGTCACCCCGCAGTTCCTCGAGGACGGTATCCACAACATGTTCCTCAACCTGGGGGACGTGACCAACCTGGCCAACAATATCCTGCAGCTCAAGCCGCATGCGGCGGGCGTGGACACGGCGCGGTTGATCGTCAACACCACCTTTGGCCTGGGTGGTTTCTTCGATGTCGGCACGCGCATGGGCCTGCAGCGCAACGACGAGGACTTCGGCCAGACCCTGGGCTATTGGGGCGTGCCAAGCGGCCCGTACGTGGTCATTCCATTGATGGGGCCAAGCACCGTGCGTGATGGCCTGGCCAAGTACCCGGACACCTACACCGAGCCCTATCGCTACATCGACCATGTGCCGACACGCAACTCGATCTTCGCCCTGGACATCGTCGACACCCGCGCCAACTTGCTGTCGGCCGAGAAGCTGATGCAGGGCGACAAGTACATCTTCATCCGCAACGCCTACCTGCAGAACCGTGAGTTCAAGGTCAAGGACGGGGAAGTCGAAGACGACTTCTGATTGGCGCGGAACGAACAAGGCGGCCTCGAAAGGGCCGCCTTTTTCATGGGCGTTTCAATGCATCGCCAGGATGCGCAAGCCGAATTTCTGCGCCCCGCCAGGCAGGTCGGCGATCCATACCACTTCGGTGCTCGCATGCAGGCCTTTCAAGGCCGGGTGGTCGGACTCCAGGCGCACTTCGATCTGCTCGCCGACGGCAAAGCGCTGCGCTGCGCGGATCTGCATGCCGCCGCTGGAAAGGTCCACGCACACCGCCGTGACCACTTCGCCTGCGCGCAGCAAGCTGACCTCGGCGTCGATACGCATGCGGATGAAATCGCGTTTTTCGTCGTGCTCGGTGGAAGTCTGGGGCATGGCTGCATCCTTTCCATCGGGTTGGAGTCGCCGGGCGGTGCCCGGTGGTCTGGCCCGATCTTACGTCCGGGCGAACGCGTGCGGCAATGTCCCTTTGTGATGGGAATGAATGTCATTCTGTAGACTCGACCAGCAGTTTCTATGCAGAACAGTAAGCGAAACTGCAGCGGTAATAACTGGCAGTGATTAGCCTGTGGGAGTCGATGCACACGTGCTTGAAACGCTTGGCGGATGGGAGTACCGTCTGCGCCTTACAGGGTACCGCTGCTGTTTGCCGGGCAAGTCATCTTGTCCTACAACTTCAAATAGCGTGGTCACAACAGTATTCCTGTAGCCGTTCGTCGGTGTTCCCGATGCCTGCTACACCAACCAAATCGGCGCCGTTCGCCCACATGCAGAAAACCAGTGCAACGCTGCTGATCATCGATGACGACGACGTGGTCCGTGCCAGTCTCGCCGCCTATCTGGAAGACAGCGGTTTCAGCGTCCTTCAGGCCAGTAATGGCCAGCAGGGGCTCCAGGTCTTCGAAGCACACCAGCCCGACCTCGTGATCTGCGATTTGCGCATGCCGCAGATGGGCGGCCTCGAGCTGATCCGCCGCATCAGCGAGCGTGCCCCGCAGTTGCCCGTGATCGTGGTGTCTGGCGCTGGCGTCATGAGCGACGCGGTCGAGGCATTGCGCCTGGGTGCTGCCGATTACCTGATCAAGCCCCTGGAAGACCTCGCCGTGCTCGAGCACTCGGTGCGCCGTGCCCTCGACCGTTCGCGCCTGGTGCTGGAGAACCAGCGCTACCGCGACAAGCTCGAGGCCGCCAATCGTGAGCTGGAAGCCAGCCTGCACCTGTTGCAGGAAGACCAGACCGCCGGGCGCCAGGTGCAGATGAACATGCTGCCGGAGAAGCCCTGGGTCGCGGGCGACCTGTCGTTCGACCACCAGATCATCCCGTCGCTGTACCTGTCGGGTGATTTCACCGACTACTTCCGCGTGGACGAGCGTCGCATCGCGTTCTACCTGGCCGATGTCTCGGGCCATGGCGCCTCGTCGGCATTCGTTACCGTGCTGCTGAAGTTCATGACCACTCGCCTGCTGTTCGAATTCAAGCGCAGCGGCCGCATGCGCGACTTCAAGCCCTCGCAGGTGCTGTCGCACATCAACCGGGGGCTGATCAACTGCAAGCTGGGCAAGCATGTGACCATGGTTGGCGGCGTGATCGACGAAGATAGCGGCATCATGACCTACAGCGTTGGTGGCCACCTGCCTTTGCCGGTGCTGTACAGCGCCGGCAAGGCGCGCTACCTGGAAGGCCGTGGCCTGCCGGTGGGGCTGTTCGAAGAGGCCAGCTACCAGGACCACGTACTGGAGCTGCCGCCCAGCTTCAGTCTGACCTTGATGTCCGATGGCATCCTGGACCTTTTGCCGGGTGACACACTCAAAGATAAAGAAGCGACCTTGCCGGAGATCGTCAAGGAAGCGGGGGGCAGCCTGGACGGGCTGCGCCAACGATTCGGATTGGCTACGCTTGGGGAGATGCCGGATGATATCGCCCTATTGGTGTTGAGCAGGAACCTTCAATGAGTACCGGTAGAATCCAGTTCGCCGAGCATAGCGGTACCTTCGTGCTGAAGTTCGTCGGGGAAGTGCGCCTGACACTGTGTTCGGCGCTGGATGCGACGATCGAAAAGATCTTCACCGCGCTGAATTTCTCGGCCATCGTCATCGACCTGACCGAAACCGAAAGCATCGACAGTACTACCTTGGGCTTGCTGGCCAAGCTGTCGATACTTTCGCGGCAAAAGGTCGGCTTGCTGCCGACCGTGGTGACCACCAACCCGGACATCTCCCGTCTGTTGCAGTCCATGGGCTTCGACCAGGTGTTCAACATCGTCGACCGACCGCTGCCTTGCCCGGATTGCCTGACCGACCTGCCATCGCAGGACCAGAGCGAGGAAGTGGTGCGCTCCAAGGTGCTGGAGGCACACAAGATCCTCATGGGGCTGAACGACTCCAATCGAGAGGCCTTCCACGACCTGGTGAGTGCGCTGGAGCGTACCTGACCTTTCCTTGGCCTTGTATTGAATGTGCGGGCCTCTTCGCGGGCAAGCCCGCTCCTACAGGTTCAACGCTGCATTCTAGAGCGGCGCGGTTCCTGTAGGAGCGGGTTTGCCCGCGAAGAGGCCCGCTGCGTGTTCAGCTCAGTCGCGTACGAACTCGGTCGCCGGCGCGCCATCGGCATTGAGCTGGAACACCCGTGCTGGCCGCCCCTGCTCATCGAAGAACACCTGCCCCAGCCCTGCGCTGTTCCACAGCCGTTCCCCTGCGCGCCTGTGGCTCGGTGTGCGCGGCACCACTTCCATCTGACGGCGCTTGGTGAACCAGTTGAGCGGCGAGCGCGGCGAGTACAACCAGCGGTTGGCGCGGTCCAGAACATCCAGCAGGCGCCTGGGAAACTGGTTCTTGATGCCGCTGCTGGTGACTTGCCAAAGGTGTGGGCTGCGCTGGCGATGGCGGATCAATACCTCGTACACGAACGAGTAGTGCACATCGCCCGACAGAACCACGTAGTGCCCCGGCGTACGGGAGTGGCGGAAGATATTGAGGATCACCTGGGCCGCGCCGCGATGGGCCATCCAGTTCTCGGCGTCGACCAGCAGCGGGTAGCCCAGGGCGCTGAATACCCGTTGTACCGCCTCGATCAGCTTGACCCCGAAGATCGGCGCGGGCGAGACGATGATCGCCGAAGGGTGGTCGAGCAAGGCCTGTTGCAGTTCGCTCAATGCCTCCCAGTCGAGCAGGCCAGAGGGCTTGCTCAGGCTGGTTTCGCTGCGCCAGCGGCGGGTGCGGGTGTCCAGCACCAACAGCGGCGGGTTGCTGGGCAGGTGGTATTGCCAGCCCTGGAAGCGCAGCAGCTCGCCGATCAGCGCATCCAGCGCCTGCCCATCCAGGCATCCCGAGGCGCTGGGTAGCGCAGAACAGGCGCTGGCCAGCGGGGTACAGGCTTGCGGATCGTTCCCCCAGCCTTGGCACAACAAGTAGCCCAGCAGGGCATTGCCGATGATGCGCCGCGAGAACGGGTGGCCGTAGGCAGTTTCCTCCCATTGCGCCGAGAGGTTCCAATCGTCGGTGATGTCGTGGTCGTCGAAGATCATCAGGCACGGCAGGTGCGCCATGACCCGTGCAGCCTGGCCAAGGCCGTCGCGGAACGCTTCGATCAGCGGCAGCTCTTGCTGGTAGCGGGCCTGGCGCTCGGACGTCAGCCCTTCGGGCATGGCCATGCCCACCAGCGCCCACGGTATTGGCGACCAGGCCAGCAGGTACATGGCCATGACCTCGGCGAAGCTCACCAAGTGGTTGTCGGCATTGCTCGAAGAGAAGATCGGCTTGCGCTTGCCACGGAAGAAACGTCGACGCAGTGGTTCGCTTTCCTCTTCGGCGGGCAACAGGTCGGCGCGGTGGTAATAGCAGGCCGGGTGACGGTACAGCGCGCTGGCGCTATCGACCAAGGCACCGTCCAGCGGCTCGTCGAACAGGCCCAAGGGCTCGATCAACTCATGGATGGCGCGCAGCATCGGGCCGGCGACATCGTCGGCATAGACCTGGTCGCCGGTCATCATCAACAGGGCAGGGCGCTGGCTAGGCTGTTCGCAGGTTTGCAACAGGCGGTCGGCGCACAGCAGGCCATCGGCGACCGGGTGGTGCGGCTTGCGGCACGAGCCGTGGAGCACCTGGTCGAGCCGTTCACGCAACACGAAATTCGGCCGTGTGGCGCCGGGGTAGAGCAGGTGAGGGGCCCAGCTGGCGATGCCTTGGCCGCCCAGCAGCAGGTCGTAGCCGACGGCGACATCGGTGGGCAGGGGGGCGTCGAGGCGCACATCGAGCAACTGGATGTAGGCGTGCTGGCCGATGGCGACCAGGGTACGCTGCGCGGCGACGCTCCGCGCTGGCGCGTGAGGCAGGAACAACTGCAGGTCGGGTTCGAGCGGTGTAGTGGTGACCAGCCAGAGCGCCAGGCGGGTAGGTTCGAGGCGCCGCAGCAGAGGGCCGGCAAGGACCAGGGGTAGATCGGGCATCAGAAGCTCATCGGGTGAGTTTGAGGGCCCTACCGCGGGCTTGTCCCGCGACAGGGCCTTGAAGTCGATCAGCGATGCTGAGGACTCCAGTCCCGTGATACAACCAGCATATGTTTCAAATTATTGCTCAAATCACCCGTGCGCCCTGCAGGGCCTCCAGCGCCTGGTTGCGCAGCCGCCCCAGCAATTCGTCACGACGGTCGCGCGGGTAGCCCAGCGGAACCTGTAATTCCCGGCACACCCGGCCTGGCCGGTTGCCGATCACCAACACCCGGTGGCTCAGGTACAGCGCCTCGTCTACATCGTGGGTGACCACCAGCAAGGCAATACGATGACGCCGGGCCAGGTCCAGCAGCAGGTCCTGCAATTTGAAGCGGGTGAAGGCATCCACCGCACTGAACGGCTCGTCCAGCAACAGCAACTGCGGCTGCCCGTACAGCCCGCGAGCGATCGCCACCCGTTGTGCCATGCCGCCCGAAAGCTGCTTGGGCAGCGCCTCGGCGAAGCCGCCCAGGCCGACCTCCTCGATCAAACCCATGACCCGTGCGCGGTCGTAACGGCGGTCGTCGCTGAAGCCGATGTTGTCCGCCACGCTCAACCAAGGCATCAGCCGTGGTTCCTGGAAGATGAAGCCGACTTGCTCGGGGCGTGTGCGCAGCTCACCGTCGAAGTCGCGGTCCAGCTGCGCGACCAGACGCAGCAAGGTGCTCTTGCCGCAACCACTGGGGCCCAGCAGGCTGACGATTTCCCCCGGTCGCAGGTGCAGCTCGAGCTGGCCGAGCACCTCGGTATCGCCGAAGGCCTTGCCTTCGACATGCAGCGCCAGCAGGGGCGGTTGTTGCGCATCGGCAGTAGGCGGCACGCGTTGTACCAGGTTCATGGTCGGGCTCCTTGTTCTGCGCCGTCGAAGGTATCGCGCCAGGCCAGCCAGCGTTGTTCCAGGCCGGCCAGCAGGCCATCGCTGAGTTTGCCGAGCAGGGCCAGGACGATGATCGCCGCCAGTACCAGGTCTGGCCGCGAGGTTTCCCGGCCATCGCTGAGCAGATAGCCCAGGCCACGGGTGGCGGCGATCAGCTCGGCCGCCACCAGGAACATCCAGCTCAGGCTCAGGGCGCTACGCAGGCCGGTGAACACACCGGGAAACGCCGCCGGCAGCAGGATGCGCCGCGCCAGCCGCGCAGGGCCGAAGCCATACATGCGCCCGACTTCCACCAGCTTGCGGTCGATGTTGCGGATTGCCGCCACGCCATTGAGGTACACCGGGAAGAACGCGCCAATGGCGATCAGCACCACTTTGCTGGTCTCGCCGATGCCCAGCCACAGCAGCAACAGCGGCACCCAGGCCAGGCTTGGAATGGCGCGCAGGCTGGCGAAAGTCGGCTCCAGCCAAGCCTCGGCCTCACGGCTCAGGCCCACCCCGGCGGCGAACAGCAGGCCGAGGCTGGCACCCATGGCGAACCCCGCGAGCACGCGGCTGAGGCTGGCGCCCACGTGTTTCCACAAGGCGCCGTCGGCCAACTGCACCAGGGTCTGGAACACCTCGCTGGGGGCGGGCATCTGGTACGACGCGATCCAGCCAAGGCGCACCACGGTCTCCAGCAGCACGATGATGCCCAGGGGCAGGGCCAGGCCCTTCAGGCGTTTGCCGAACCCACTCATGGCTTGATACTGGCCACGCCGAATTCAGGCTCGATCAGTTGGTCGATCACCTGGTTCACGTTGACGCCACGCTTGACCAACTCCTCGGCCACCAGCACCGGTGCCGCAGCCTTGGACGCGGCGATGTCGGCGTTGGTCAGTTGCGGGGCCGACAGGTCGGTGCGCGACAGTTGCAGCTTGGCCACATCCAGCGGCAGCTTGGACTCATCCGCCAGCAGCTTGGCGAATTCCTCGGGGTGGGCGATGGCCCAGTTGCGTGCCTGCTCGTAGGCCTTGATCACCGTGGCGATGGTTTGTGGGTGCTGCTTTGCGAAGGTCTCGGTGACGCTGACCACGCCGTAGCTGTTGAAGTCCTTGTTGCGGTACAGCAGGCGCGAGCCGGCTTGCAGTTCGCTGGCGGCCATGTGCGGGTCAAGGCCGGCCCAGGCGTCGACATCGCCTTTCTCCAGCGCCGTGCGGCCATCCGGGTGTTGCAGGTGCAGCAGCTCGACGTCGTCTTTGGCAACGCCAGCACCGGCCAGGGCGCGCAGGGTGAACAGGTACGGGTCGGTGCCCTTGGTGGCGGCGATCTTCTTGCCCTTGAGGTCGGCGAGGGTCTTCAGCGGCGAGTCCTTGCGCACCACCAGGGCGGTCCACTCGGCGCGGCTGTAGACGTACACCGACTTGATCGGGCTGCCATTGGCCCGGGCCAGCACGGCGGACAGGCTGGCGGACGACCCGAAGTCGGCGCCACCGCTGTTCAGGTACTCCAGGGAGCGGTTGCTGCCTTGGCTGAACACCCAGGTCACCTTCGACTCCGGCAGGGCTTTTTCCAGCCAGCCGAAGTGCTTGAGTACCAGGCTGACGGGGGAATAGTAGGCGTAGTCCAGGCGCACTTCCTTGGGCGCGGTTTCGGCGTGGGCGAGGGTGCTGAGGCCGAGCAGAGTGACGCTGGCGAGTAGCTTGAAGGAGCGCAGGAGAGACATGGGGAAGATCCGATCTGATAGGGATAACGGATCATTGCAGGCGCCGTGCCACCAGGTTTGGGTGCCTGGTTTCAAGGGCTTCAGGGCTGTATCGACGGCCGAAGGTGTCTGCTGAGGGGTAAAGTGTTGATCTGCTGTTGGTCCAGCAACAGTGCCGCTGTGCAGGGATTACGCCAAAGCCCGCTCCCACAGGATTGCGTTGTTTTTCAAAACGGTACGGTCGATGTAGGAGCGGGCTTGCCCGCGAATAAATCACCGCGGTGTAGGGCCGGGGCCTGGAGCCCCGGTCCGCGGGCAAGCCCGCTCGTACACGAACTGCGCAAGCCTCAAGCCAGTCGCATTACTTGCTCAGCAGCGCTTCGAGTTTTTCCTGGTCGCGGGCGAACTGGCGGATACCCTCGGCCAGTTTCTCGGTGCCCATGGCATCCTCGTTCATCGCCCAGCGGAACTGGCTTTCGTTCAGCTGCTGCTTCGCTTCACCGGTGTTGCCCGGCTTGAGGATACGTGGCAACTCGCCCTGGTCATCGCTCAGCTGTTGCAGCAGTTCCGGGCTGATGGTCAGGCGGTCGCAGCCTGCCAGTTGTTCGATCTGGCCGATGTTGCGGAAGCTTGCGCCCATTACCACGGTGTCGTAGCCGTTGGCCTTGTAGTAGTCGTAGATGCGCGTCACCGACTGCACGCCCGGGTCTTCGGCGCCAACGTATTCCTTGCCGGTGCTCTTTTTGAACCAGTCGTAGATACGGCCCACGAACGGCGAGATCAGGAACACCCCGGCATCGGCGCAGGCCTGGGCCTGGGCGAAGGAGAACAGCAGGGTCAGGTTGGTCTGGATGCCTTCCTTTTCCAGTTCCTCGGCGGCGCGAATGCCTTCCCAGGTGGACGCCAGCTTGATCAGTACGCGGTCACGCTTGATGCCGGCGGCTTCATACAGCTCGATCAGCTGGCGGGCCTTTTTCAGCAGTGCGGTTTTGTCGAACGACAGGCGCGCATCCACTTCAGTGGAGATTCGCCCCGGAATGACCTTGAGAATGCCTGCGCCCACGGCCACCGCGAACTTGTCGCAGGCCAGGTCCACATTGCCCTTGGCGTCGGCCTTGACCTGCTTGAGCAGGTCGGCGTAACCGGGAATTGCCGCGGCCTTGAGCAGCAGCGAGGGGTTGGTGGTGGCATCGACCGGCTTGAGGCGGGTGATGGCGTCCAGGTCCCCGGTGTCGGCGACCACGGTGGTGAACTGCTTGAGTTGTTCCAGCTTGGAAGTCATGGGCGTGCTCTGTCCTGTGCAATGTTTCGACATTACCCGCGGCTACCGCGCGGGGCAATACCGACCGTCAACCTTCGAGCCCAGCGCCTGCCCAAGGTTCCTTCAGCGGCCCTGCAACAGCTCGGCGGCCTGGTCCAGCACGGCCAGTGGGTTGTCGGTCTTGTGGATATCCGCCGACAGCAACTGGCGGAAGCGCCGGGCACCGGGGAAGCCTTGGCCGAGCCCGAGGATATGCCGGGTGATGTGGTGGACAGCGCCGCCACTTTGCATGTGCGTGACGATGTAGGGGCGCAGTTGCTCCAGCGCTTCGCTGCGGCTGACTACCGGGGTATCGCTGGCGAACAGTTGTTGGTCGACCTCGGCCAGCAGGTAAGGGTTGTGGTACGCCTCGCGGCCCAGCATCACGCCGTCGAAGGTCTGCAGGTGGGTACGGCATTCCTCGAGGGTCTTGATGCCGCCATTGAGGACGATTTCCAGGTCCGGGAAATCGGCCTTCAGTTGCGCTGCCACGTCGTAGCGCAGAGGCGGGATCTCGCGGTTTTCCTTGGGTGACAGGCCTTCGAGGATGGCGATGCGCGCATGCACGGTAAAGCTCTTGCAGCCCGCCTCGCGCACTTGCCCGACGAAGTCGCACAGCTCGGCATAGCTGTCGCGGCCGTTGATGCCGATGCGGTGCTTGACCGTCACGGGAACTCCCACGGCATCGCGCATGGCCTTGACGCAGTCGGCCACCAGCGCCGGATGGCCCATCAGGCAGGCGCCGATCATGTTGTTCTGCACCCGGTCGCTGGGGCAGCCGACGTTCAGGTTCACTTCGTCGTAGCCTGCTTCCTCGGCCAGACGCGCGCAGGCGGCCAGGTCGGCTGGAACGCTGCCGCCCAGTTGCAGGGCCAGGGGGTGTTCGCTGTCGTCGTGGCGCAGGAAACGCGCGGCATCGTTGTGCAGCAGCGCGCCGGTGGTGACCATTTCGGTGTAGAGCAGGGTGTGGCGCGAGAGCAGGCGCAGGAAGAAGCGGCAGTGACGGTCTGTCCAGTCCATCATCGGCGCAACGGAAAAGCGGCGGGAGGGCTCGGGGTGGGTGGTTGCTGGATTTGAGCCTGATTTTGCGGTGTTTGCGTTCAACGTATTTTGTACCGGCTTTCGTGAGGGTTGGGGCGTCTTTGCCAAGTGCTTGGTACAAATGTACCCATCGACAGTTAACATGTACCCATTCAAAAAATGGCAACGATCAGAACGCGCAGAAGGCCGATGGCACCCTTGGCTACTTCGTCCAGATCCGCATCAACCGCGACGCGGTGACAGTCTACCAAGAGACCCAGACGTTCGCCCGCAAACGAAATCAATCTGCTGACAATGGCAGGCACGAGGTTGGTGCTGAAAAAACTCGGCTGCAATCTCGGCAGTCGCAGGCGGTATCGGCGGCTCACCCTCGACGAGCTTGACAAGATGCTGCTGCATCTCTTGAGCGGCTCGAACGAGGGGCCACCGTTATTCACATGCCCAAGGGCTAGGCCTGAGCGGCCACAGCAGGGAGCTCGAGATGACTGTCACATTCAAGCAACAGCAGATCTCAACAGAGCAAGCGCGTCATGCCTGGATCACATTTTTCCATAGCCACTCTGTAGGCGGGACGGTCACCTATTCGACCGAGATAAGTCTGAATTGCAGGGAAGGGTGTCAGGTCGATGGGTTGAAACACACGCATCGTCGTAAGCGAGAAGACCATCATGATATCCGCCGCTGTAAACGCTTCTCCCGCCAAATAGTGTGCTGTTTTTAGCCGCGTACTGATCATCGATAAAGCTGTCATTAAACGATCCATAGTGCTCGTAAGCGCCGTATGGTCTGGCGAAAGACCGGCTCGAACGAGGGTCATGTATCGGAGTATTAAGGGCTGCAGATTGCCATTGGCAAAATGGAACCAATACAGATATTCAGCGAAGCCGGTTTGATTTGGAGCGATTTTCAATCGACCGCCGCCGAATTTATCCAAGACATATTCGACTATAGCTGCGGATTCTCCAAGCATCGTCTCGCCGTCCTGAATAACAGGTGCCGCACCCATAGGGTGCAGCCGCTTTAATTCTGGCGGTGATAGACGGGTGACCGGGTCGCGGGTGTAGCGTACCAGTTCATAAGAAAGCGAAAGCTCCTCGCACAGCCAAACAATACGCTCTGATTGGGATATACCGAGGTGGTGAATGGTTAGCATCTAAATAGTCCCTTATTAAGATTTGAACGGTTTGAAGCAGTTTCTACAGGCATCTTCGGATACGCATTCTGTACCGATGGTCCAGCCAGGGCGGTGTGACAAAGCACGTCCAGCACTGCAAACCATATTCGCATGACCACCAGACGTCGACCCCTGTGCCCAACCACCCCCACTCGGTAGAATGCCCCACGCTGCAATAATAAGAACAACCGGTACCTTGCCCGTGAAAATCCAACCGCTGCCTCCCTTGCACAGCCTGATCGCCTTCGAATCCGCTGCCCGCCATTTGAGCTTCACCCTCGCTTCCAAGGAGCTGAACGTCACCCAAGGTGCGATCAGCCGCCAGGTGCGCCTGCTCGAGGAGTACCTGGGCCAGACACTGTTCACCCGCACCACGCGCACGATGAGCCTGACGCCCACCGGGGTGCAGTACTACGACAGCGTGCGCGAAAGCATGCTGCGTATCGCCCGCACCACCGGTGAGATCCGCCAGTGGCGGGGCGACCAGCAGGTGACCGTGGCCACCAGCACCGCCATGGCGTCGCTGTGGCTGCTGCCCAAGGTGGTGGAGTTCCAGAGCCAGCACGAAGACATCGACCTGCGCATCATCGCCCACGACCACGTGAAGGACTACTCGCGCCTGGAAAGCGACTTGGCGCTGTACTACTGCACCGCCGCGCCCAAGGGGATGGACGTGACGCCGCTGTTCTCCGAAGAGGTGTTCCTGGTGTGTAGCCCGGCCTACCTGGCCCGCAACCCTGGGCTTGCCAGCATTGACGGGCTGAGCGCCTGCACCTGGCTGTGGCTGGAGGACTCGCAGCGCGACTGGATCGGCTGGCCGGAGTGGTTCCAGCGCCTGGGTCATGCCCCGCTGACACCGCGGCACCGAGTCAACATCAACAGCTACAGCATGGTGATTCAGTCGGCCATCAGCGGGCAGGGCGTGGCGCTGGCGTGGAACAAGCTGGTCGACGATGCCCTGGCGACCGGGGCGCTGGTCAAGCCCAACGACTTGGTGGTGCGCACCGATGCGCAGTTCTGCTTGTTGGAAAATCCCAGCGAGCGTGGCCCGCGGGAGAGCGTACGGTTGTTCCGCGAGTGGCTGATGGCCCAACCGTCGGTGCAGGGCGCGCTGGGGTAAAGGTGAACGAAAGCGGGGGCCGCAATGGCGGCCCCGCTTCAGGTCATACGCAAGACATCCCGCTTCAACCGGCCTTCTTCGCGGTCAACCCGCCACTGAGGCCTGCGTCCTGCATCACCGTGCCCACCGCCGCAACCGCCAGCGAACCTGGCTCGTGTGCAATGTCACGCCCAGTCGGCGGCGCCGGCAGGAGGGCCGCCAGCGGCTCGCCGCGCAGGCTGCGCATCAAGGTGTAGCCGATCAGCAGGATGAACACGGCAATCGGCAGGCCGGCGGCGATGGTCGCCATCTGGATCGCCTTCAACCCCCCGGCCAGCAACAGCCCCGTGGCGATGGCGCCCTCCAGCACGCACCACAGCAAGCGGATACTGCCGGGCGGGTTGGTACTGCCCAGGGCATTCAGGGTACACAGCACCTGGGTGCCGGAGTCGGCCGAGGTGATGAAGTAGGTGGCCAGCAGGATGCACACCAGTACGCTGAGCGCCTTGCCGATCAACCCGGCATCGATGGTGTGCAGCAGGCTGAACATCGCGGCGGTGGTTTCCTGCTTGGTCGCCAGCAGCACCGTGCCGCCCTCGAACTTGGCCTGCTCGCCCTGCAACTGCGCCGCAGCCACGTGCTGCTCGTGGCGCTGGCGGTCGGCCTGCTCGCTCTTGAGTGCCGCGCCGCCGAACACAGACATCCAGATGATGGTCACCAGCGTCGGCACCAGCAAGGCGCCGGCAATCAGCTCGCGGATGGTGCGGCCTTTGGAAATGCGCGCGATGAACAGCCCCACGAACGGGCCCCAGGTCATCCACCACGGCCAGTAGAAGGCCGTCCACCAGTTCTGCCAGCCGCTGTCCTTCTGGGTGTCGCTCCAGAAGCTCAGGCCCACCACGCTCTGGGCGTAGTCACCGGTACTTTCCAGCATCAGGTTGAGGATGTAGCGGGTCGGGCCGAGCAACAGCACCAGCGCTACCAGCACCACCGACAACAGCATGTTCCATTCCGACAGCCGCTTCATGCCGCGCGATACGCCGGACATCACCGACACCGTGGTAACGATGGTAATAGCCACGATCAAGGTGATCTGCACGCCCAGGCTGATGGGCAGGTCGAACACCTGGGCCAGGCCAGTGTTCATCTGCACCACGCCCAGCCCCAGCGACTGCGACACACCGAAGGCCGTGATGACCACCGCGAGAATGTCCACCACATGGCCGATTGGGCCATAGATACGCTCACCGATCAGCGGGTAGAGGATCGAACGCATGGTCAGTGGCAGGCCCTTGCGGTAGGCGAAATACGCAAGGCCCAGGCCGACGATGGTAAAGATCGCCCAGGGATGCAGGCCCCAGTGAAACAGGGTCAGGCGCATGGCGGCGGTGGCTGCTTCGTCGGTGAGGCCCTTGGCCAGTGGGTTGCCCGCGTAATGCCACATCGGCTCGGCCACCGACCAGAAGATCAGGCCAATGCCCATGCCGCCGCTGAACAGCATGGCGATCCACGAGCCGAAGCTGAACTCTGGCTTGTCCTCGTCACGTCCCAGGCGAATGTGGCCGAAGCGGCTGAACATCAGGTAGATCAGCAGGCCCAACACGCCAGTGACGCTCAGCAGGTAGAACCACTTGAAGTTGTTGAGAATGAAGTCGGAGGCATGTTGGAAGGCGACGCCGGCCTGTGCCGCGAACAGCGCGCAAAACAGCACGAAAGCGATGACGGCCACCAGCGAAATACTGGTCACGGTAGGGTTTAGGCCTTTGAACAGGCCTGATTCAGCACGCATTGGAGTGTCCCCTTTTTGTTCTTGTAAGGGTTTTGTCTGGTGGCGCCACGGCGTACCGGGCGTGGCAACAAAATGGTCGAGGCGGGCGGGCGCGACAAACTATTTGTTGTCATCAACTCATTACCTTTAATCATTAATAAGAAGTGCCAGGCCCTTGCGACATCAGTGATTTTCCGCGGGATGTCGGTGCTGGATATGGCCAGGTCGATTGGTGATTAAAAGTAATAAATAGGTGCCGTAGAAATCGTTTGTTCGCTCCCCGCGCTCTTGCTGAAACTGCGGCCCAGGCATCAAGGCCAAGCCTGCCGTGCAAACCACAAGAGAGAACAACAATGACAATCGCCACCGATTCGCGCCTGATCCCCGTCCACAGCCTGGAAACCGTCCTGGCGCCCATCCACCAGGCACATGGCCTGACCAACGAGTTCTACACCGAGCAGCGCTATTTCGAACTCGAGCGCGACCAGGTGCTGGGCAAGAACTGGGCGTGCATCGGCTTTGCCAGCGACCTGCCGCGCAATGCCTATGTAAAGCCGGTGGACTTCATGGGCCTGCCGCTGCTGATGATGCGCAACCGCGAGGGCCTGGTGCAGGTGTTCCATAACGTCTGCAGCCACCGGGGCGTGAAGCTGGTGCAGGCGCCGGGCGATGTGCAGGGTGTGATCCGCTGCCCCTACCACTCCTGGACCTACGACCTGAACGGCGGCCTGAAGGGCACCCCGCACGTGGGTGGCATCAACCAGCACAAGGACGAGCGTTTCGCCTGCGAGAAGCACGGCCTGAAAGCGCTGCGCAGCACCATCTGGATGGACATGGTGTTCGTCAACCTGTCCGGCGATGCCCCGGCCCTGGAAGAACAACTGGCGCCGCTGACCGAGCGCTGGAGCCAGTTCCTCGGCAGCGACGGCATGGGCCTGATGCGCCGCGAGGCCGACAGCGGCGCCATGGCCATCGAGGTGAACTGCAACTGGAAGCTGGCGGTGGAGAACTACTGCGAGGCCTACCACCTGCCGTGGGTGCACCCGAGCCTGAACAGCTATTCGCGCCTGGAAGACCACTACAACATCATGTTCGAGCAGTTCGCCGGCCAAGGTAGTCATGCCTACAACCTGTCGGATGTCGCCGGCACCCACCTGCCGATGTTCCCGGCCTGGCCGCTGGACCGCCTGCGCACCGCCGAGTATGTGGCGTTTTTCCCCAACGTGCTGCTGGGCATCCAGGCCGACCATGCCTTTGCCATGATGCTCGAGCCGATCGCGCCGGGTAAGACGGTCGAGCACCTGCGCCTGTTCTACGTGGGAGACGAGGCCCTGGACAGCCGCTTCGAGGTAGCGCGCCAGTCGGTGATGGAGTCGTGGCGCGTGGTGTTCGCCGAGGATATCGCCTCGGTCGAAGGCATGCAGAAGGGTCGCCATTCCCCAGGCTACGGCGGTGGTGCGTTCTCGCCAGAAATGGACCTGCCGACCCACTACTTCCACAAGTGGGCGGCCAACCAGCTGCTCGACTGCGCGCGCAAGGCCTGAGGGGGTGACCATGTATTCGATCGCAGCCCATTGGCTGAACTTCATCGACGGCCAGTGGGCCGACAGTGAGCGGCACATCACCGTCAACAACCCCGGCACCGGCCAGCCGCTGGCGAGCATCGCCCAGGCCTCGGTAGACGATGCCGAGCGCGCCCTGCAGGCTGCCCGGCGCTGCGCCGACAGTGGCGTGCTGACCCGCGCCCGGCCCGCACAGCGGGTGACCTGGCTGCTGGAGATCGCCGCGCAGATTCGCGCGGTGGTCGAGGAGGGCGCCTGGGTGCTCTGCCAGGAAAACGGCAAGCGCCTGCAGGATGCCCGCGACGAGTTCATCGAAGCGGCGCGCTACTTCGAGTACTACGCCGGTATGGCCGACAAGATCGAAGGCACTTCCATCCCGCTGGGCCACGGCTACATGGACTTCACCGTGTACGACCCCATGGGCGTGTCGTTGCAGATCGTGCCGTGGAATTTCCCGGTGTCGATCTGCGCCCGCTCGCTGGCGCCTGCGCTGGCGGCCGGCAACGCGGTGCTGGTGAAGTCGCCGGAGCTTTCGCCGCTGGGCCTGTGCGTGCTGTTCCAGGCCATCGAGCGGGCCGGCTTGCCGCGAGGCGCGGTGAACCTGGTCTGTGGGCGCGGCCGCGAGGTTGGTGCGCACCTGGCCGGGCACCGCGATGTCGACCAGATCGTCTTCACCGGGTCAGTCGGCACCGGCCAGAGCATCCTGCGGGCCGCAGCCGAATATGCCATTCCCAGTGTGATGGAGCTGGGCGGCAAGTCGGCGGCGCTGGTGTTCGCCGATGCCGACCGCAAGCAACTGCTCGCCAGCGTGCGCAACGGTATTTTCTTCAACGCCGGCCAAGTGTGCTCGGCCATGTCGCGGTTGCTGGTACAGCGCGACGTATACGAAGAAGTGCTGGCGCAGGTGGTGGCCATGGCCGAAGGGCTGCACGTCGGCCTGGGGCAGGATGATGCCGACCTGACACCGGTGATCAGCGCCGGCCAGCTCGAAGGCATCCAGGCGCTGTGCCAGCGGGCTCAGGCACAAGGTGCCGTGGTCGCCAGCGGCGGCGAGGCGATTGGCGGACTGGGCGGGCATTTCATGGCGCCCACGGTGCTGCGCGACGTCACCCCGGACATGGAAATCGCCCAGGCTGAGGTGTTCGGGCCGGTGCTGGCAGTTATTCCCTTCGATACCGAGGAACAGGCCATCGCCATCGCCAACGGCACCGACTTTGGGCTGGTGGCCGGCGTGTTCACCCAGGACCTCAATCGCGCGCTGCGCTGTGCCCGGCGCCTGTGTGCAGGCCAGGTGTTCATCAACGAATGGTATGCCGGCGGTATCGAGACGCCGTTCGGCGGCGTGGGGCTGTCCGGCTTTGGCCGCGAGAAAGGCCAGGAAGCGCTCTACAGCTACGTGCGAACCAAGAACCTGGCTGTGCGCATCCAGGGTGAATGAGGGCGGTATCGATGAAAAAGTGGCTGTGTATCATCTGTGGCCTGATCTATGACGAAGCCCTGGGTTGGCCAGACGACGGCATCGTTGCCGGCACTCGCTGGGAAGACGTGCCCGAAGACTGGCTGTGCCCGGAGTGCAAGGTTGGCAAGGCCGATTTCGAGATGATCGAAATCACCGAGCCAGCGCCAGCGATCGCCAGCGCCGTGGTAGCCGTGGCGCCAGCACCTGCGGCGGCACGCGTCGAGCCCGCCCAGCCGGTGGTGATCATCGGCAGCGGCCACGCCGGCTACGGCCTGGCCCAGGCCTTGCGCAAGGCCAGCCCTAACCTGGACATCCGCGTGCTCACCCAGGAAAGCGGGCACCTGTACTCCAAGCCGGCGCTGTCCATCGCCCTGGCCCAAGGGCGCAGTGCTGCGGCCTTGGCCAGCGAAAGCCCGTTCGCCCTCGAGCGGCGCCTGGGCATTCGCGTGCACGCCCATTGCCAGGTCGAGCGCATCGACACCCAAGCGCGGCGGTTGTACACCAACCTTGGCGAAATAGAGTACGGCCAGCTGGTGCTGGCCAGCGGTGCCTCGCCGGTGCGCCTGGCCATCGAAGGCGATGCCCAGGCCATGCTAAGCGTCAACAACCTGCACGACTACCACGCGTTCCGCCAGCGCCTGGCCGGTGTGCGCCAGGTGGCGATCCTCGGTGACGGCCTGATTGGCTGCGAGTTCGCCAACGACCTGGCCAGCAGCGGTTACCTGGTGCGCGTGATTGGCCTGGGCGCCTGGCCTATGGAGCGCTTGCTGCCCGAGCCTGCCGGGCGCGCATTGCAGCGCGCGCTGTCGGCGCTGGGCGTGCAGTGGAATCTGGGCACCACGGTGCAACGCATCGAGCGCCAGGGCGAGGGCTACCTGTTGCGCCTGGCCGACGGCACGCAGGTGCAGGCCGACCTGGTGTTGTCCGCCGTGGGCTTGCGACCGAACGTGGAACTGGCCCGTGAGGCGGGTCTGGCCTGCGGCCGCGGCATCCAGGTGGATGAGCTGTTGCGCACCTCGCAGCCCGGCATCTACGCCCTGGGCGACTGCATCGAGATCGACGGGCAGTTGCTGCCGTACCTGGCGCCGATCAACGAAGGTGCGCGCGCCCTGGCCAATACCCTGCTGGGCCAGCCGACCCCGGTCAGCTACCCGCTGGCGCCGGTCACGGTGAAAACCCCGGCAGCGCCCTTGTGCCTGCTGCCACCGCCTCCCGGCTGCCCCGGCCAATGGCAATGGGAGCCCACCGACGACGGCCTGCGCGCCGGGTTCCACGGCCCGGACGGCACGTTGCACGGCTTCATCCTGCTGGGGCGTCAGGCCCAGTCGAACCGTAGCGCCTGGCTGCAACGCTGCCAGGTCACCCACACGCAAGTGGCCTGAGGGCCGAATCCATGAACAGCATTGTCAAACTGCCCTTCGATGACCACAGCTGCGGCTGGTACGCCGCCTTGCCCGAGCCCTTGCCGCCGCGACGCCTGAGTGGCCCGCACAAGGCCGACCATGTGGTGGTCGGCGCAGGCTTCGCCGGCCTGGCCGCCGCCCGCCGCCTGGCCAGCCATATGCCCCAGGCGCGCATCCTGCTGGTCGACGCCCAGCGCATCGGCTATGGCGCCTCGGGGCGCAACTCCGGCTTCGTCATCGACCTGCCGCACAAGTTCGCCCTGGAACACCCCAACCCTGAGCACAAGCAGCGCCTGCTCAGCCTCAACCGCGCTGCCATCGATCAACTGCAAGGCTTGATCCAGCGTCACCACATCGACTGCCAGTGGTCCCATGCCGGCAAGTTCCAGGGCGCGGTCGGCCCGCGCGGGCTGGCCTACCTGGAGCACTTCAGAAAGCTGATGGACGACCTCGGCGAACCCTATGAAGTGGTCGAGCGCCAGGCGCTGGCCGAAGTCCTCGGCACCCAGCACTACAGCCGCGCCATCTACACCCCGGGCTGCTACCTGATGCAACCGGCGGCCCTGGTACGTGGACTGGGGGACTCGCTGCCAGCGAATGTCGAGGTGTACGAGGAATCGCCCATCCAGCGCCTGGAAAAAACTGCCAACGGCTGGCGCCTGCATGCCAACGATGGGCTCATCGACACCCCGCAGGTGCTGCTGGGCACCAGCATCTTCACCCAGGAGTTCGGTTACCTGCGCAACCGCCTGCTGCCGGTGATGACCTTCGCCAGCTGGACCCGTCCGCTCAGCGACGACGAGATGGCGCGCATCGGCGCCCAGGCCGATTGGGGCCTGACGCCGGCAGACCACGCCGGCACCACCGTGCGCATGACCCAGGACCGCCGCCTGATCATCCGCAATACCTACCGTCACGTGCCACGTTACGGCCGTAGCGTGGACGAGGCCACCCGCCGACGCATCCGCCAGGACCACCAGCAGGCCCTGCTGGCCCGCTACCCGCAGTTGGCCAAGGTGCCGTTTACCCACACTTGGGGCGGGGTCTACGCGATTTCGCGCAACTTCACCAACTTCTTCGGGCAGCTGGAGGACGGGGTGTTCGCCACCGCCTGCGACAACGGCGTAGGCGCGGCCTGGGGCACCGTTTCCGGCACGCTGCTGGCCGACCTGGCGGTGGGCGCAGGCGGTGCGCAGCTTGATGCGATCCAGGCGGTTACCGGCATGCCCTCGCGCAACCCGCCGGAGCCTTTCCTGGGCCTTGGGGTAAGTACACGCATCCGCTGGGCGGCGTGGAACAGCCGGAGCGAGCTATGAGCCGTACGCCGACGGGCAAGGGCCCGGTGCGCCTGGTCGACCATCGCGACCTGGCCTTTACCCGGCGCGGCGGGCCACCGGGGGCGGCGTTCGTGGCACGGGCGCTGGACAGCGAGGTATCGCCCAGCATCGGCGTGGGCTTCGCCCGCTGGGAGGGCGCCGCAGTGGCCTGGACGCTGCTGTATGACGAGGTGCTGTTCGTCATCGAGGGCTGTTTCGAACTCAAGGCCAATGGCGAGCTGTACCAGGTTAGGCCTGGGCAGATGCTGTGGATTCCCGAGGGCACGGAGCTGGTGTACGGCGGGCATGCGTTGTTCGGCTACGTGGTGCATCCAGGCGATTGGAAGCAGCGGCACGGCCTGGCCTGAGCGATTGCAAGAACTTCAGGGCGTGCGCAGTCCCTGTGGGAGCGGGTTCACCCGCGAAGAAGGCACCGCGGTGTGTGGCACCGGCTTTGCCGGTGTTCGCGGGTGAACCCGCTCCCACAGGGTGTGCGTCGTTCTTACGATCAGCATTTTTTCTGGGGAAGCGATGTGCTCGCACTGACCAAGGCGTTCGGCACGCTTTATGCCGCTGCATTGTTGATGCAATTGGGCTCCAGCCTGTTGATGACCTACCTGGCCCTGCGCCTGGAGGCCGCCGGCATGGCGGCTTTCTGGGGCGGTGCGCTGATGGCCGCCAATGCCTTGGGCATGGTGGTGGGTGGGCGCCTGGGTTATTGGCTGATTGGTCTGGTTTCGCACCCGCGCGCCTTCGTGGTGTGCGCGGCGATCATCGTCACCACTGTGCTCAGCCACCAGCTCAGCGACGACCTGGGGCTGTGGCTGGCGCTGCGGTTCGTCGTCGGGGCGGCGATGATGTGCCAGCTGATGGTCATCGAAAGCTGGCTCAACGATTGCGCGTTGCCGGGGCGCCGAGGCGGCACTTTGTCGGTCTACATGGTTACCAGCTACGTCGGCATGATGCTCGGTCAGCTGTTGCTTGGCCTGGGCGAGGGGCTCGATGTGCTGGCCCTGAGCGCGGTGGCCATCGCCTTCGCCCTGGGCGTGGTGCCGATGGCCATGCACCAGGGCTTGCAGCCGGGCGCACTGGCACTGCAACGGGTGGCGGTCGGCCGCTACGTGCGGCGCCTGCCCCAGGCCATGGGCACGGTGCTCGCCTCCGGTCTGCTCAATGGCTGCTTTTATGGCCTGGCGCCGATCTTCGCCGCGCAGATGGGGTTCGCGCCACCGCAGGTCGGGCAGTTCATGGCCTTGGGTATCGCCGCCGGGCTGGTGGCGCAACTGCCCCTGGGCTGGCTGTCGGACCGTGTTTCCCGCGCCACGCTTATTCGTGCCACCGGCGTACTGTTGTGCCTGGCCTGCCTGCCCATGGCGCTGCTGCGTTCGCCAAGCGGTGCGGTGCTCATGGCACTGGGCGCAGCAATCGGCTTCTTGCAGTTCTGCCTGTACCCGCTGGGCGTGGCCTATGCCAACGAACACCTCGAGCCGGCCTTGCGTGTGTCGCTGGCCGGCGTGCTGTTGATGACCTTCGGTGTTGGCGCGGCCCTCGGGCCGTTGGTTGCCGGCGCGATGATGGAAAGGACGGGGCCGCAGGCGTTGTACCTGTTCGCCATTGCGGTGGCCTTGGCGCTGGCACTGCTGATTCGGCCGCATACCGTTCGATCCTCGGTTGACGGTGCGGCGCCGCCGGTCAGCCCCGGTTGATCCGAAACCTCCGATGGGCACTTCCCTAGTCGGCCCTAGGCGTGATATCAAAAAGATATTATCGATGCCAAGCGAGGGAACGCCATGTCAGCATGGGAGACGTTGGGGGAAGGCTGGGAGTGGATCAAAGAGGGGGCCGACCACGTCTGGATCGGAATCGATGACGCGGCCTGCGGCTGGGGCGAGTTCTTCACCGGCAGCCGCAAGGCCAAGGTCGAGGCTGCCCAGCGGCGCTTCGGCTACATGGTCGAGGACATCCAGGCCCTCGGTGCGCTGGTCAACCTCATGGCCGACAGCCACCGCCAGGTCATCCAGGCCCTGGCCGAGCAGGCACGCACCTTTGGCGAGGTGTTCGGCTTCGACCCGCGCGCCCCGCAAATCGATGTGCTGCGAGTCAGTAGCGTGGCTTCCGGCGTGCTGGGTACCGGCGCCGGGCTGACCGCCACCGGGGCGTTGGCGTTCGCGGGCGCGGCGCGGGTGTGGGCGATGATGGCGCCGGCGCGTATCGGGGTTCAGGCCGCCTCCAGCGAACTGCTGGTGGCCGGCAACGTGATTCGCGTCGGCACCACGGCGGCAGAAACCGCCAGCGTCGTCGCCAGCGGTGGCGGTCTCATGACGGGTGTTGCTGCACGGGCCGTCAGCGTTGCCATGGCAGCCGGCAAAGCCGCTGTGGTGACGACAGTCATCACCACGGTGTTGCAGACCGTACTGCAAGGGCTGGAGGTCGCGGCGCTGAGGCGCCAGGCCCTGCGCATCGAGGAGGAGGTCGACAAGCTCAAGGGCCTGTTGCACTCGATGACAAGCGACATCACGGCCCTGGTGAACGAACTCAAGGTCACCTACGACGGCCTCAGCGCCCTGGAAGGGGGCTGTCATGTGGTGATCGACAGCGCCAGTGGTCGGCGCATCGAGCTGGAGACTTTCTACGACCGCGTGCAGCGCCTGCTGCCGCTGATCGAAGAGCAGGGCTCGGAAAACCGCGACCCATTCCAAAGCCTGCGCGACAAGCTCGAAGTTGACCACAAGGCGATCCGCGACACGCTGCTGGGCGCCATCAACAAGAACATCGTCGCCCTCGGCACCGCCAAGGACACCCTGGCCCGTGCGGCTGCCGCGCTGCGTGCCGGTGTGCCCGTGGACCAGGCCCAGGCGATCTTCCCGCTGCCAGCGCCCCTGCTGGAGAAACTCGCCGCCTTCATCGCCGAGCACCCAGGCGCTCCACGCCTGGTACTCAGTGGCGCTGGCCAGTTCGACATCGTGCCGGCCTGATGCCGGTTCGCGTGACACACACCACCACGAGAGGATGAGCGGTATGGGCAGCATTTTGAGCGATATCGGCGACAGCATCGGCATCGGCCTGACCGATGCCAAGGACGGCGTGCTGGAGATGGCCTTCGGTGATCGCCGGGCCAGGCTGGTGGCCGCGCAACGCCAACTGGAACTGATGGCCAAGGACCTGCAGGACACCCAGCCGATCTTCAACGAGTTGAACCAGGCCTATACCGAAGTGCTGCAAACCCTGGTGCTACAGGCCGAGAAGTTCAAGGGCACCTTCGAGTTCAACGCCTCGGGCACCACGGTGGATGTGCTGCGCGTGGCCGCAGCCATCGGTTTCTCGATCACCGCTGTGGGCAGCAGCGTTGCCGCCGTCGTCGGCGTACCCGGCAAGATCTTGCAATATGGGGCGCGGCTGTGGGCGTTGTTCAGCCCGGCACGCAGCACGCTGGCTGCCACCGAGGTGGAGATGCTGGTGGTAAACGTCGCGGCGCGTGGCGCCAACACCGCTGCCGAAGGTGCCACTACCGTCGGTAGTGTGCTCAAGGTGGGCAGCAGCATGGCCCGGTTCGGTGCGCAAGTGGGCAAGATCAGCCTTGTGCTCGGTATCGTGACCACGCTGCTCCAGGTGATTCTGGCCGGTATCGAAGTGGCGCACATGCGCAATGCGCAAAAGGAAATCGACGGCCACCTGGCGGAGTTGAAAAAGCTGTTGCCGGAGCTTCAGAAGGAATTCGACCTGGTCGTCGCCGCCCTCAAGGAAACCTACGAGCAGCTGGTCCCTGAGGTCGATGGCAAGCACGTCCTGCTGGTCGGCGAAGGCAGCGAGCAGAAACGCCTGCTGCTGGAAGACTTCTTCGCGGACATTCGTAGCGTCGCCCAGGCCATCGAGAACCAGGGCCATGAAGACATGACCGCGTTCCAGAACCTGCGTGCACGTCTCTCGGCCAACAACGCGCTGCTGCGCACCACCCTGGTACCGAAGATCAACGCCTCGTCGGTGGACGTGAGCACCCTCGGCGAGAAGGTGCTGATCGCCTTCAAGGCCTTGGCCAGCGGCGTGCCGATCACCGTGGTGGAGACCTTCGCCGGGCTCGACAAAGGGTTGTTGGAGCAATTGGATGCCTTCCGCGTGCAGAACCAGGGCAATGGCAAGCTGCCCAAGCTGCAACTGGATGGCAAGGGCAACCTGAGCATCGGCGCTGCCGCCTGATCGCCTGCACGCACCCTTCGAGGAGGTTTACTCACGTGATCAGTTTCAGCGATATCGCAACCGCCGCCGGCGATGTGGTCCAAGGCCTGGACGAAACGCTGCGGCCCACCCGCGCCCGCGCCCTGCGCCAAGCCAGCCAGCGCCTGGGCTACCTGCTCGATAACATCGTCGACACCCAGCAGTTTCTCGACAACGCGGCGGTGATGCTGCGACAGGTGGCCGACCAGGTCGCGCTCGAGGTGGTCGACCTGCGCAAGGTACTGCCAGCCAGCGAGCACAGCCGCGATGTGCCATGGGAGGTCCTGCGCGGCTTTCGAAAAGGCATGAGCACGTTCAAGACGATCTTCAAGACCGTGGGCTACGCCAGTACCGGCGGTGCCTACGTCGCCCAGTTGAGCTTGCTTTCGGTCAGCCGCCTGCTCACCACCGTCAAGCCGATACAGGACGGTATCGAGATGGTCCGCCTGGGCATCGCAGCCAGCCCGGTGACCTCCAGCCTGGTCGTCACCGGCCGGGCTGCAACCATCGCCCGGCTTACCCGCTGTGCCCAGGTGTTCGGCAAGATCGCCTCGATGCTCGGCGTGGTCTTGAACATCTGCGAGCTGATCCTCAAGGCCAGGGGCGTGGCCGAGATGCGCCGCTACAAGCAGCAGATCGACGAGCACATCAAGATCCTCAACGGCGAGCTGCCGCAACTGGGCAAGTCCATCGAGGAGCTGGTCGAGGTCATGCAGTCGCTGTACCTGCCCCTGGCGCTTCAGGAGGGCGACAAGCATGTGGCGCAGGATTCACGTGGGCACCGCCTGGTGCTGGAGGACTTCTTCGCCACGATCCGCAGCCTGCCCGAGGTGATCGAGGCGCATGGCAGCGAAGGGCGCGACCAGGTACGGGCATTGATCGTGCGTTTGTACGACCAATCGGCCCTGGCCCGGGCCGCCTTCGTCGAGAGCAGCCACCAGCGCCAGCATGGCCTGGCGGTGTTCAAGGCGCAGGTCGACACCGTGGTGCCGGCATTGCGCAGCGGGGTCACCCTCGAGCAGGCCAGGGGCATCTTCACCTTGCTCCCCGAGACCTTGCTCGATGACCTTGCCCTCGCGGCGAAGCAGCCCACGGCGCCACGCCTGGAACTGGATCACCTGGGGGAAATTCACGTACGCGCAGACTGAAACAGGATGGCCAAGGCGGGGGATCGTCCCCGCCCTTGGTCGGTTTCAGGATACGGCTTGTCGCTTGCATACAACCGTCCATCCTCATCGGTGCCATGCTAGCAAGATGCCTAAGGAGCAATTGCACGAAGAGGCAATGGCCTGGGCTAGGAGGGGAGCCGTACCCTCAAGACCGTGCAAAAGGACGGCTCGCCACAGCAGAACACCGCCAGACAACTGCCCGCACGCACCGGGCGGTGTCGGGATGTCGAGGTCCGCTGTATGCCTGATGAGATGTCTTACCTGCCCTTGATTCACCGTGTGCTGGACAGCCACAAGGCTGTGCCCGGCGCGCTGTTGCCAATCCTCCATGCCATCCAGAAAGGCGCAGGCTTCGTGCCGGATGCCGCCGTTCCTGAAATCGCCCATGCCCTGAACCTCAGCCTCGCCGAAGTGCGGGGGGTGATCAGTTTCTACCACGACTTCCGTAGCTCGCCGCCGGCCCGCCATACCGTGCGCCTGTGCCGCGCCGAGTCGTGCCGGAGCCGGGGCGCCGAGGCCCTGGCCGCGCAGCTGCGTGAACAGTTGGGCCTGGACGACCATGGCACCAGCGCCGACGGTGCGGTGAGCCTTCGACCGGTGTACTGCCTGGGCGCTTGCGCCTGTTCGCCAGCCCTGGAGCTCGATGGCCAGTTGCATGCGCGGGTGACCCCCGAGCGTTTGCGCGAGCTGCTCGAAGGCTGCCGGGTGGAGGTGGGCACATGCTGAAGCTATTTGTTTCCTGTGATTCGGTCGCGCGAGCGGTGGGCGCAGACCGTGTCGCTGACGCCTTGTCGAAAGGTGCTGCGGCCCAGGTGCAGCGCACTAGTTCCCGTGGCCTGTATTGGCTGGAGCCATTGGTCGAGCTGGAAACCGCCGAAGGGCGTCTGGGCTTTGGCCCGGTCACGCCCGAGGACGTACCCGGCCTGCTCGATGCCCTGGTCAACGAGGCGGGTAAGCACCCGTTGGCGCTGGGCCTTGTGGAGGAAATTGCCTACCTGAAGAGCCAGCAGCGCCTGCTGTTCGCCCGTGCCGGTATCACTCGGCCCCTGTCGCTGGACGACTACCGCGCCCACGGCGGTTTCGAGGGCCTGCGCCAGGCCACGCTGATGCACGGCGACGACGTGGTCGCCACTGTGCTCGATTCCGGCCTGCGCGGCCGTGGCGGTGCGGCGTTCCCGGCGGGCATCAAGTGGCGCACCGTGCGCCAGGCGCCTGCCGAGCAGAAGTACGTGGTATGCAATGCCGATGAGGGCGACTCCGGCACCTTCGCCGACCGCATGCTGATGGAAGGCGACCCGTTCCTGCTGATCGAAGGCATGGTCATCGCGGGCCTCGCGGTGGGTGCGAGCAAGGGCTACATCTATGTGCGCTCGGAGTACCCCGACGCCATTCATGTCCTCAACGAGGCCGTGCTGCTGGCTCGTGAGGCGGGCTACCTGGACGTGACCGGTAGCGGCGTGGCGTTCGACCTGCAAGTGCGGGTGGGCGCCGGTGCCTATATTTGCGGCGAGGAAACCGCGCTGCTCGAATCCATCGAAGGCAAGCGCGGCATCGTTCGGGCCAAGCCCCCGCTGCCCGCGCTCGAAGGCCTGTTCGGCCAGCCGACGCTGGTGCACAACGTGCTCACCCTGGCCTCGGTGCCAATCATCCTGGCCAAGGGCGCGGCGTTCTACCGCGACTTCGGCATGGGTCGCTCGCTGGGCACCATGCCGTTCCAGCTCGCTGGCAATATTCGCCACGGCGGCCTGGTGGAGCGCGCGTTCGGCCTGACCCTGCGCGAGCTGGTGGAAGGCTATGGCGGTGGCACCGCCAGCGGCCGCCCGATCAAGGCTGCGCAGGTCGGTGGCCCGCTGGGGGCTTGGGTTCCACCTGCCCAGTTCGACACCCCGCTGGACTACGAAGCTTTCGCCGCCGTGGGCGCGATGCTCGGCCATGGCGGCGTGGTGCTGGCCGATGACACCCTGGATATGGCCGGCATGGCGCGCTTCGCCTTGCAGTTCTGCGCCGAGGAATCCTGCGGCAAGTGCACACCCTGCCGGATCGGCTCGACCCGTGGCATGGAAGTGGTCGACCGGCTGGTCGCCAGCAGCGACCCCGCCTACCGCCAGGGCCAGGCGCAGCTGTTGAGCGACCTGTGCGACACGATGCAATACGGCTCGCTGTGCGCCATGGGCGGCATGACCGCCTTCCCGGTCGCCAGCGCCCTCAAGCATTTCCCCGCCGATTTCGGCCTGGCCACCCCGGAGGCCGCGCAATGATCAAGTACTTCGACCCCAACGGCAGCGACATCGACCTCGGCACCCCTGTGCGCCACAGCGAGGTGCAGGTCAGCCTGAGCATCGATGGCCGTGAAATCAGCGTGCCGTCCGGCACCTCGGTGATGCACGCCGCCGCGCTGCTGGGCACGACCATCCCGAAATTGTGCGCCACCGACAGCCTGGAAGCCTTCGGTTCGTGCCGCATGTGCATGGTGGAAATCGACGGCATGCGCGGCTACCCGGCCTCGTGCACCACGCCGGTCAGCGAAGGCATGGTGGTGCGCACCCAGACCCCGCGCCTGGCTGACTTGCGTCGCAATGTGATGGAGCTGTACATCTCCGACCACCCGCTGGACTGCCTGACCTGTTCGGCCAACGGCAACTGCGAGTTGCAGACCGTCGCCGGCCAGGTCGGCCTGCGCGAAGTACGCTACGGCTACGACGGCGCTAACCACCTGACTGAAGCCAAGGATGTTTCCAACCCGTACTTCGACTACGAGCCCAGCAAGTGCATCGTCTGTAGCCGCTGCGTGCGGGCCTGTGAGGAAATCCAGGGCACTTTCGCCCTGACCATCAGCGGGCGGGGCTTCGACTCGCGGGTGGCGCCAGCCGGTGGCGATAACTTCCTGGCCTCCGAATGCGTGTCGTGCGGGGCCTGCGTGCAGGCCTGCCCGACCGCCACGCTGACCGAAAAGAGCCTGGTGCAGTTGGGCCAGCCGGAACGAGCGGTGGTCACTACCTGCGCCTACTGCGGCGTGGGCTGCTCGTTCCGTGCCGAGATGAAGGGCGACCAGCTGGTGCGCATGGTTCCGGACAAGAACGGCGGCGCCAACCACGGCCACGCCTGCGTCAAGGGCCGCTTCGCCTGGGGCTATGCCAGCCACCCCGATCGCATCACCAAGCCGATGATCCGCAAGCGCCTGGAAGACCCCTGGCAGGAGGTCGGCTGGGACGAGGCGGTGACCTATGCCGCCAGCGAGTTCCGGCGCATCCAGCTCAAGTACGGGCGTGATTCGATCGGCGGTATCACCTCCAGCCGCTGTACCAACGAAGAGGCCTACCTGGTGCAGAAGCTGGTGCGCACCGCGTTTGGCAACAACAACGTCGATACCTGCGCGCGGGTCTGCCATTCGCCCACCGGCTATGGCCTCAAGCAGACCCTGGGCGAGTCGGCCGGTACGCAAAGTTTCGATTCGGTGATGAAGGCCGACGTGGTGCTGGTGATCGGTGCCAACCCCACCGACGCCCACCCCGTGTTTGGCTCGCAGCTCAAGCGTCGCCTGCGTCAGGGCGCGCGGCTGATCGTCGTCGACCCGCGGCGTATCGACCTGGTCGACTCGCCCCACGCCCGCGCCGAGTTGCACCTGCAACTGCGCCCGGGCACCAACGTGGCCATGCTCAACGCCCTGGCCCACACCATCGTCACTGAAGGGTTGCTCGACCAGGCGTTCATCGACGCCCGCTGCGAAACCGCCGAGTTCGCCCGCTGGCGCGACTTCGTCAGCCTCTCGGAGAATTCCCCGGAGGCGCTCGGCCCGATTTGCGGCGTGCCCGCCGAGCAGATCCGCGAGGCCGCCCGGGTGTACGCCACAGGCGGCAACGCGGCGATCTACTACGGCCTGGGCGTGACCGAGCACAGCCAAGGCAGCACGGCGGTGATGGGCATCGCCAACCTGGCCATGGCCACCGGCAACATCGGCCGTGAAGGGGTAGGGGTGAACCCGCTGCGTGGGCAGAACAACGTGCAGGGTTCCTGCGACATGGGCTCGTTCCCCCACGAGTTGCCGGGCTACCGGCACATTTCCAACGAAGGGGTGCGCAGCCAGTTCGAGCAAGCCTGGGGCGTGACCTTGCAACCCGAGCCTGGCCTGCGCATTCCGAACATGTTCGAGGCGGCGCTGGATGGCAGTTTCAAGGCGCTGTACTGCCAGGGCGAGGATATCGCCCAGAGCGACCCCAACACCCAGCATGTCACCGCCGCCCTGCGCGCGATGGAGTGCGTGGTGGTGCAGGATCTGTTCCTCAACGAAACCGCCAAGTTCGCCCATGTGTTCCTGCCGGGCAGCTCGTTCCTCGAGAAGGATGGCACCTTCACCAACGCCGAGCGGCGTATCTCGCGGGTGCGCAAGGTGATGGAGCCGCTGGCCGGCAAGGCCGACTGGGAGGCCACCGTGGCCCTGGCCAATGCCTTGGGCTACCCCATGGCGTACGGTCATCCGTCCGAGATCATGGACGAGATCGCCCGGCTCACGCCGAGCTTCCAGCGTGTCAGTTACCCGGAAATCGACCGCCATGGCAGCCTGCAATGGCCATGCAACGACGCCGCCCCGGACGGCACCCCGACCATGCACATCGAGCAGTTCACCCGCGGCAAGGGGCGCTTCATGCTCACCGGCTATGTGCCCACCGACGAGAAGGTCAACGCGCGTTACCCGCTGCTGCTGACCACCGGGCGCATCCTCAGCCAGTACAACGTCGGCGCGCAGACCCGGCGCACCGGCAACGTCGCCTGGCACGCCGAGGACCGCCTGGAGATCCACCCAAGCGATGCAGAAAGCCGGGGAATCGGCGACGGCGACTGGGTCGGCATCGGCAGCCGTGCCGGGCAGACCGTGCTGCGCGCCCAGGTCAGCACACGTGTGGCGCCGGGGGTGGTGTACACCACCTTCCACTTCCCCGAGTCCGGCGCCAACGTGATTACCACCGACAACTCCGACTGGGCCACCAACTGCCCGGAATACAAGGTCACCGCCGTGGAGGTGGTGCGAGTGTTCCAGCCGTCGGAATGGCAGAAGCGCTACCAGGACTTCAGTGATGAGCAGCGACGCCTGTTGCAGCAACGTCGCCAGGCCGAAGGGCAGGAACGCGCGGAGGTACGCCGATGAGCAGCGAGAACCTGGTGAAGATGGCCAACCAGATCGCCCATTATTTCGACAGCGAGCCGGACCGTGCGCTGGCGGTGCAGGGGGTGCGCACGCATTTGCAGAACTTCTGGACACCGGCGATGCGGCGTCAGTTGGGCGAGTGGATCGAGGCCAATGCGGGGGAGGGGCTCGATGCGAAGGTGCGCGAGGCGTTGGGGTAGGCTGATCAACCTGGCACCAGCGTCGCCCGTGCCAGGCAGTGCAACGTTGGCTTCGTGCTTCAGGAAACCTCCGTCGCGGCTCCACTCAAGGAATCAGCACGATCGAGCCTGTGTGCTTGCGTGCAGCAATGGCTTGGTGCGCCAATGCCGCTTCGTCGAGCCGATAGCGGCTTAGCTCGAGGGGGCCTAGTGCCCCTTCACGAAATCGCTCGAAGAGCTCGCAGGCTGCCATGTCCTGGTTCTGTGCGTTGACGTACTGCGGTGTCGAGGGTTGGACGTAGCGGATATTGCGCGCCGCCAACAGCCTGGGGTCGGCCACCGCCGTACCGGAGGCGTTGCCAGCATGAACCAGGGCTCCACCCTCGCGCAGTGCACTGATCGACGCCCCCAGGGTGTGTCGACCGACGAGGTCGTACACCACATCGACACCCACGCCACCATTGGCGGCCCTGATACGCGCTGCAAGCGCTGGCTCGTCCGAGCGCAGGACGTGATCAAGCCCCCAGCCCTCGATGGCCCGTGCCTTGTCGGCTGAACCCACCGTTGCGATCACGCTGGCGCCAAGCGACTTTGCCCAACGGGCAAGCAGGCTGCCAACGCCACCGGAAGCGCCGTGCACCACCACGCACTCTCCAGGCTTCACCACGTGGACCTGCTTGATCAAAGCCCATGCGGTGAGACCTTTGGCCAGAAGCCCGGCAGCCTGCTCGCTGGCGATGTCGTCAGGCAGCCTGATCAATGTGCTGGCGTCGATCGCACGGCGGTCTGCATAGGCACCGAACGCGAAGAAGTAGCCGACGCGGTCTCCTACCTTCAGTTGCTGTACGCCGCTACCGACGGCTTCGACGACGCCCGCCGCTTCAACCCCCATATCGAACGGCAACGGCACCTGGAACGTGCCATCTCGGAACATCGTATCGACGAAGTTCACACCGATGGCTTCGTGGCGAACGATTACCTGCCCGGGAGCGGGCGGCGGCAGGGTGAAGGTTTCCTGTTGAAGGACCGTGGGCGTTCCTTGCTGGTAGATCCGGATACGGTGGGCCATGGCTGCCTCGGCGGCTGGCTTGCCTTGAAGTGGCGTGTTCATTGCTGATCTCCGTCTGCGGCCAGCCGGAATGGATGGCGTCGTTGCGGTGAGATCAATTTATGAGATAGCTATCGCGGGATAAATGAGCTAAAAATGGCACCACTGTTCCTTAAAAAAGGCTAATAGCCTGCCGCATGCCACTGAACGGGTATAGACCGTGGACTATTTCACCGCAGTCAAAGCATTCATCCAGGTGGTAGAAGCCGGCAGTTTCGTCAAGGCTGCCCAGTTGCTGAACGTGCCCCGCAATACGGTCACCAAGCACATCCAGTCGCTGGAAAGCCACTTGCGGGTGAAGTTGCTCAACCGCACGACCCGGCGCGTTTCCCCGACCAACGATGGCACCGCCTATTACGAACGCATGGTGCGGGTGCTTGACCAGTGGCTGGAAGCGGAGTCGGACCTTGCCCGCGCCCATGCACGACCGCATGGGCGGCTGCGCGTGGACATGGGTTCGAGCATGGCGTCCCTGCTGGTGTTGCCCGCGCTGGCGGACTTCCAGAAACGCTACCCGGAACTGCAACTGGATATCGGCGTCAGTGACCGGCCTGTCGACCTGCTGGGCGAGCGTGTGGATTGCGTCATCCGTGGCGGTACCTTGAGCGACCCGTCATTGATTGCACGACGCCTGGGCAGCCTTGAATTCGTGACCTGCGCGACGCCTGGGTACCTTGCCGCTCACGGTACGCCGCTGCACCCAGGTGACCTGGCAGGCGATCATCAGATGGTTCGCTACTTCCTGGCCGGGACCAACCGGCGCTTGCCCGTGGTGTTCGAAAAAGAAGAGGAGCGCATCACGCTCGATGCGCACTATTTCGTATCGGTGAATGACGCCAATGCGATGCTCGCCGCTGCACTGGCAGGGCTGGGCGTGCTTCAGGCGCCGAGGTTCATGGCGCAGGCGCATCTTGAGTCCGGCGCCTTGGTTCGGCTGCTGGCGGATTGGACACAGGCGCCGAACCCGATCTACATCGTCTACTCGCCCAATCGACATCTCAGTGCACGTGTGCGGGTTTTCGTGCAGTGGCTTGTCGAGTTATTCGAAGCGAAGGGCTTGCGCTAGTGCCGTTGCGCTATCGTGAGCAGCCTGGCCAATATGAAACCTCCGTCATCATTCGTTGCCCTAAGAGCCTCAATGTTAAGCTCGCGCAAACGCTCGTAATGGATACCCCACCATGGAAATGAACTGGCACCAGGCCCTGCAAGAGAGCCTGAGCTGGCTGGCGATCGCCTTCGTCATCACCGTCGTCTGTTTTACCGCCGCCGCAGCCCTTGCGGTGCGTTTCACCCGCTGGGGTGGCCAGTTCTGGCAGCTGGCAGGCCCGTACTTCAATGTCAGACGCAGCTGGCGGCCATTGCTGCTGTTCGCTTTGCTGCTGTTACTGACGCTGTTCGCTGTGCGCCTGCAGGTGCTGTTCTCGTTCTGGTACAACGGCTTCTACAGCGCCTTGCAGGCCCTGGACCAGACCGCGTTCTGGTACCTGCTGGGGGTGTTCGCGGTGCTGGCCACCATTCACGTGGCGCGTGCGCTGTTCAATGCCTACCTGACCCAGGCCTTCAGCATCCGCCTGCGGGTATGGCTGACCGAGCGCCTGACCCACGACTGGATGCGCGGCGATGCCTACTACCGCGGGCAGTTCCTCGAACAACCCGTGGACAACCCCGACCAGCGTATCGAGCTGGATGTAAACGCCTTCGTCACCCATTCCGTTTCGTTGTCGCTGGGCGCGGTCAGTGCGCTGGTCTCGCTGGTGGCGTTCACCGGCATCCTCTGGGGATTGTCGGCGCCGTTGGAAGTGGCGGGTGTGGAAATTCCCCGGGCCATGGTGTTCGCCGTATACCTCTACGTGCTGCTTGCCACCTGGATCGCCTTCCGCCTGGGGCGGCCATTGATTCGCCTGAACTTCCTCAACGAAAAGCTCACCGCGAACTTCCGTTATGCGTTGATGCGTCTGCGTGAAAACGCCGAGAACATTGCCTTCTACCAAGGTGCGCCGGTCGAGCGCCAGACCTTGCTTGGGCGTTTTGGTGCATTGATCGTCAACGTCTGGGCCTTGGTGTTCCGAGGCCTGAAGTTCAATGGTTTCAACCTGGGGGTGAGCCAGGTCGCGGTGGTGTTCCCGTTCATTCTGCAGGCGCCGCGGTTCTTCAGCGGGGCGATCAAGCTGGGCGATGTGATGCAGACCTCCCAGGCCTTCGGCCAGGTGCAGGACTCGCTGTCGTTCTTCCGTGAGTCCTACGACACCTTTGCCAGCTACCGCGCCACCCTCGACCGTCTGACCGGCTTTCTCGACGCCAACCAGCAGGCTGCCAGCCTTCCCCAGATCAGCACCGTGGCCCAGGCACGGGCACTGGACATCAGCGGCTTGCAGGTGCTGCGCCCAGATGGCCACCGACTGATCGCCGACCTGGACCTGAGCCTGCAAGCCGGCCAGGCGCTGCTGATCAAAGGCCCATCGGGCAGCGGCAAGACCACCTTGCTGCGTGCCTTGGCCGGGCTGTGGCCGTATGCCGAAGGCGAGGTACAGCGCCCGGTCGGCCAGCAGGCGCTGTTCCTCGCGCAACGTCCCTACCTGCCCCTGGGCGACCTGCGCACCGCCATCGCCTACCCGGCCGATGCAAAAGCCGAGGATGCCCCGCGGATGCAGCAGGTGCTGGGCAAGGTCAACCTGGGGCACCTGGCCGAGCAATTGGACGTCAGCCGCGACTGGTCGCACATTCTTTCGGTGGGCGAGCAGCAGCGCCTGGCGTTCGCCCGGGTGCTGTTCAACCAGCCGCAAGTGGTGTTCCTGGATGAGTCCACCTCGGCGATGGACGAGGGGCTGGAGCACGCGCTATACGCGCTGCTGCGCAGCGAGATGCCTGAGGTGCTGCTGGTCAGCGTGGGGCACCGCGGCACCTTGGCCGGGTTCCACAGTCATCGCCTGGAAGTGGATGGGAAGGGTGGCTGGGCGTTGCAGGAGCAGGTGCCCGTAGGGGACGTGCCGGCCTGATTGACCAGGCTGCAGGTCGCCGTCATTGCCAGACCTGCGCCGGGCTGGCAATGACCTTTGACGAATCTCGGTTCCTTCGCAGCACCTCACGAAAGGCATCGGGTCGCGAACCACCCAGGGCCTGCACAGATCGAGCGCTCAGCGCAATGCCGGGCGCGGCAGCCTAATGGCCAGTGCGTGAGGGTTCCAGCAGCACACCACGATCATCCAACCATTGTTCGAAGCGCTCGAAGGTGGCGATCGCGGCCTGTACTGCTGCGTCCTGCGACGAAGCCGGGGCAGTGCCCAGGCGCTCTAGAAAGCGGCGCCAGTTAGCGCCGGTGGCCCCGGCATACACATCCAGGAATGCGCCGCCATTGTTCGCGTCCAGGCCCAGGCGCTCGGCCATGGCGCGCTTGAGCACCTGTCCGCCCAAGGTGGAGCCTTCGAGCACGTACATCACCCCCAGCGCACAGGCTTCGTCGGCCACGACGGGCAAGGCGCTGCACAGCGGCAGCGCATCGATCTGCGCGGCGCTCAGGCCCAGTGCCTGCAAGTCGCGGGTGAGGGCGGGGGTCTTGTTGCGGGCGCTTTCCTGGTGGCCGACCAGCAAGGTTTCCAGGGGTGCATGAAAGCCATAGTAGGCCTGCATGAGCGCGCGATAGCCGTGCAGATCGAAGCGGGCATCAAAGAAAGGCAGGCGTTGCTCCAGGGCCTTGTGGCTGGACTGGGTGCCCGCGCGCAGGGCGAGCAGCAAGGGGCTGGGAGGGTGTTGCGGGGCGCAGGACATCGAGTCGGCTCTAATGGCAATTTGCCTGGGTTAGACTGCGGATCGTACAGCAGCGTTCCTGCCTTTGGCAGTGATATCAAGCAAAGAGAGGCCCGAGGTGAAAGCCATTCGCCTGACCCTGGTCAGCCATGCCCTGACCGAACCGCAGAAAATGGGGCGTTTCCACCGCCTCGATGATGCCATCCTGGCGTTCGACGGGCCGTTGCCAGAGGCCCGGGGCCAGGTGCTCAGCGCGCCGGAGCGGCGAGCTACACAGACCGCTGCGTTTTTCGCGCCGACGATCCGCATCGAGCCTGCCCTGGTCGACTGCGACCTGGGCCGCTGGCAGGGCGTGGCGCTCAAGCATTTGCAGGAGGACCAGGGGCGGGCCTTGGCGCAGTGGCGGGAGAACCCGGACTGCGCGCCCCACGGCGGCGAATCCATCACCCAGTTGTGCCAGCGCATAGCAACGTGGCTACAGGCCTTCGATACACCGGGGGAGTGGCTGGCCGTCACTCACCCCATGGTGTTGCGCGCGGCGTTGATCGCGGTGCTGGGCTGCCCGCTCGAGGCCTTCCACCGCATTGACGTGCCGCCGCTTTCGCGCCTGGCGCTGAGCCATACCGGGCAGTGGCGGCTAAGGCTGGATCAGAACGCCAGTTTGTAGCCGATCAACAGCAGCATGCCGGCCAGGCAAGGGCGCAGCACGCGGTCGGAGATACGACCGGTGAGGTGGCTGCCCATGTAGATGCCCGGCAGCGAGCCCAACAGCAGGTAGCCCAGCAGCGACCAGTCCATGTTGCCCATGCCAGCGTGGCCCAGACCCGCTACCAGGGTCAGCGGCACGGCGTGGGCAATCTCGGTACCGACCAGGCGGCGGGTGACCAGGAACGGGTAGAGCAGGAACAGCGCCACGGTGCCCAGGGCGCCAGCGCCGATGGAGGTGAGGGTTACCATCACGCCCAGCATTACGCCAGTGATGACCGTGAGCACCGACAGGCTGCGCTCGCTGAGATGATAGCGGTCGCCCGCGTGCTTGCTGGCGAAGGCTTGCAGGCGCGACTTGAAGAGGATCGCCAGGGCCGTGAGGATCAACACCACCGCCAGGCCCTGCTTGATGATCGCGTTCAGCGCGGAGGTGTCGGCGTGCAGGGTACTGAGGAACCACAGGGTCAGCGCGGCGGCAGGCACGCTGCCCAGGCTCAGCAGACCGGTGATCTTCCAGTCGATGTTCTTGTTGCGCCCGTGCACCCAGACGCCGCTGGCCTTGGTGATGGCGGCATAGAGCAGGTCGGTGCCAACGGCGGTGGCGGGGTTGATGCCGAACCACAGCAGGATCGGGGTCATCAGCGAGCCGCCGCCGACGCCGGTCACGCCGACGATGAAGCCTACGACCAGCCCTGCAATGGTGAAACCGAAGGAACCTACATCCATACGCTACTCAATCTACCTGCCAGCCCGTTGTCGGATGCAGGCCAGCATATAGATTTTTTTATAGCTAAATAGACTTGTTGGTTATTAGGTTATAACCCTTGCATGGCGCTGGCTTCGCCGGCCCCCTGTATCAGGAAGGTTTCTTTCGCACGGATCAGATTCTGAAACTGTCCACCAACTGCTTGAGCCGACCCGCCTGCTGGCTCAGCGCATCGCAATGGCGCAGGGTCTGGTTGAGGTTTTCCACGCCTTGCTGGTTGAGCGAATTGATCTGGATGATATCCAGGTTCAGGCTTTCGACCACTGCGCTCTGTTCCTCGGTGGCCGTGGCTACCGACTGGTTCATGCCGTCGATCTCGCCAATACGCAGGGTCACGGTGGTCAGCCGCTCGCCCGCCTGATTGGCTACCCGCACGGTCTGTTCGCTGGACACCTGACTGGCATTCATGGTGTGCACTGCCTCGCGTGAGCCTACTTGCAGGCCGGTGATCATGCGGTGGATCTCCTCCGCCGACTGCTGCGTGCGATGCGCCAGGTTACGGACCTCGTCGGCCACCACCGCGAAACCGCGTCCGGCTTCTCCGGCGCGAGCGGCTTCGATGGCTGCGTTGAGCGCCAGCAGGTTGGTCTGCTGCGAAATGCCCTTGATGACATCAAGGATTTTGCCGATCTCGTCGGTACTGGCATTGAGCGTTTCGATCTGCTCGCACGAGTCGCTGATCTTGCGTGACAGCTCGGTCATGGCGTCGATCGCCTCGCTCACCACCTGGCGGCCGTCGTTGGCTTGGCCGCTGGCACCGCTGGCGTGCTGCGAGGCATCGGCGGCGTTGCGGGCGATTTCCTGGGTGGCGGCACCGAGTTCGTTGATTGCCGCCGCGACACTGCTGGTGCGCTGGCTCTGTTCTTCAGAGCCGCAGAGCGAAGCATTGGAGGCGCTCATCACTTGTACGGAAAGCTCATGTACCTGGGCGGTGGCCGACGACACCTCGCGAATCGAAGCGTGGATACGCTCGACGAAGCGGTTGAACGCCCCGGCCAGCACGCCGAATTCATCCTGGCGCTGAGCGTCGAGGCGGCGGGTCAGGTCGCCTTCGCCCTCGGCGATGTCGTGCATGGCACGGCTGATGGCGGTCAAGGGGCGCATCAGCAGTGGGATCAAAAGGCTCAACAGCCCGGCGATGGCGGCCACGGCAACCAGCATGGCAATGATCGCCGAGGTGCGGAAATGGCTGAGGTTGGCGTAGGCCTTGTCCTTGTCGATCGATAGGCCGACGTACCATTGCACCCCCGGCAGTCCTGCGATCGGGGTAAAGGAAACCAGGCGCTGCTGGTCACCGAGGGTCGCTTCCTGCAGGCCTGGCTGAATCTTCAGGTCGCTGCTGGGGTAGATGTCCTTGAGGTTCTTCAGCACCTGGTCCTTCTCGGGGCTGACGATCACCTGGCCATTGCGGTCGGCCAGGAAGGCATGGCCAATGCCCCCGAAGTCCACCGCGTTGATGATGTGTTGCAGGGTGTCGAGGGAAAGGTCCGCGCCGACTACCCCTTGCAACTGGCCATCGGCCTTGCTTTTGATCGGTGTGGCGATGGTCACCATCAAGCCCCCCACCGCACCCTGGTATGGCGCGGTCAGCACGGTCTGCCCGGCGTTGACTGCCGCGCTGTACCAGGGGCGTTGGCGGGGGTCGTAGCCTGCGGGCATCTGGGTGTCCGGGCGCTGGGTGAACACACCGTTGACCTGGCCGAGGTAGGTGAACAGGAAATTGCCGGTGTAGGTGGGTTGGTCGATCAACTCGGCGGGGTTTTCGGTGCCTTGCTGGGCGACGTCCTGCGCAAGGTTTTCCAGTACCAGGATGCGTCCGTTCATCCAGTTCTGCACGCTGCTGACCGTCAGTGAACCCGCTTGCTTGACCGACGAGTCGAGTTCATCGGCAATGGTGTTGCGTTGCAGGTAATCGCTGTAGAGGGTAAAAAGCGCGAATGCCAGCATGACGACACTGCAAGCGCAAAGCAGGATTTTATGGCGGAACTTCAGAGTCATGTTTCGAGGCCTTGGGACGTTTGCAGGGGATTACGGGACGTGGGTGACGCAAAGAAGTGGCGGTTAGCTATCGTTATCTGAATGCGGAGTGAAAATCTGTGAATTTTGCTGTAACGACTTGTTGTGTAATGGTTATCCGACGAGCGGTAGGCCCCTTTCAACGAGGCGCCGACCGCAGGCTGTCCTCCACCTGTCCCGACAAGTAGTACACCCCGGCCATCGCACCGCTCTGGCGGTTTTCCATCAGTTCCTGCCATTCCTCGTTCAAGGCCACGCTGAGAATCACCCGCAGTTGCTCGACCATCTGGGGGTGTTCGCGGTCGTGGGTGATCATGCCCAGGCCTGCCACCGCCACCGAGATCATTGCCCCCGCCGCCTTGCCCACTGCCGCCGCCACGGCACTGGCGGCGCCGCGTGGAGCCAGAGTAGCGCCGAGCTTTTCGCTGGCGCGGGTGGCCACTGAAGACAGCCCAACGGCGGTCTGGCCCGGCGCCTTGGAGGCCTGGTCGTGCAGGTGCTGGCGCAGTGCTTGCCAGGCCGGCTGCTGCGCCAGGGCCGGTGGGCGCAGCAGCTGGTAAAGGGTGGCGTCGCGTGCAGGCGGTGGCCCCAGGGCGATGGTGGGAATGCGCTGTAGGCGCTGGCTGAATTGCTCTGGTGAGGCGTTGAAGCGCTGGATGATCGCCGGCAGTTGCTGGCCGAGCAGTTGCAAGTAGAGCTCGCTGGCGCGCTCGCGGATGCCTTCGGGGTCGATCTGCTCGGCCACGGGGTCGATCACCCGGGCGTGGTACTGCTCCTGCAGGTACAGCGCCAGGCGTTTTTCCGGCGGGTCGCCATTGTCGTCACGGTTCATCTTGTACCAGGCCACTTTCAGGGTCAGCCATTGCTGGGTCCAGTAACCGGTGAACCAGGGGATGAATTCGCTTTCGGTGCGTTGCTGCACCTGCTCGCGCCACACGCGCATCGAGCGCCGGGCGTAGTCGTTGGCCGAGTGGGTGGCGGCGATGGAAGCCTCGACCAGGGCCTGGTCGATCTGCTGCCAGGCGGCCGGGGGCAGGGTGGCCGGTAGCGGCGTGGGGGGGCGTTTGCCGGCACAGCCGGACAGCGCGAGGAACAGGCACAGCAGCACGAGCGGCTTCACGCAGGTAGCCCCCCGGAGATAGAGGCTGGAGGAATGACTTGAGTATAGAAGTGCCCAGAGGCTCAGGCGCTGCGGTGCAGCACCAGGTGCAGCAAGGGGTAGGGGTCGCCTTGACCGTCGAGCGGTGAACGTCCGGCCTGAACGAACCCTTGACTCAGGTAGAACCCCACGGCCTGCGGGTTCTGTTCGTTGACGTCGACCTCGCGCACGCCCAGTTCGTCGACGACCCGCGCCAGCAGCGCCTTGCCTATGCCCTGGCCGCGACTGGTCGGCTCGATGAAGAGCATTTCCAGTTTGCCTTCATGCGCACCGGCAAATCCCTGGATAACGCCATGCCCATCGCGCCAGGCGCGCAATTGTACGAAGCCCAGGTACTGGTCACGCACCAATGGGCGCAGGCGCTCGATGTAGCCTTCCGGAAGAAAGTCGTGGGTCGCCCGGACCGAAGCTTCCCACAGCTCGGCGAGGCGATCGAAATGTTCTGCGCCCACGGGCGCGATGTCGTGGTTCATGTGGCCTCCAATGGCACGCTGCAAGCGCTGCGCATGGTAATGCGCAGCGCTTGCGCACGCCATCAGCTCGGCCAGCAGGAATTACGGATTACGCTGCAGAAGTTGCCAGCGGCCCAGTTCGCTTCCTTGTCGGCGATGACATCGGCCTTGACGTTGCCGAAGGTGGTCTGTGGCTTGTGGCGGATACCCTCGTAGAACGCCTGGATGATCGCTTCCTTGAACCCTTCGCCACGCGGATGCGCCTGCACTACGGCATCGCGTACCTCGTTGGCCAGCCCTTCGTGGTGCAGGCCAAGCACGTCAGTTTCCACCCCGGCGGTGACCAGGGCGATCAGCGGGTGCATGAACTCGGGAATGCCGGGCGTGGTGTGCAGGGCAATGGCGGTCCAGACCCGCTCGATGTCGCGTTCGGCGATGCCGTGGCCCTCAAGGAAGTCGCGGGCCGCGTTGGCGCCATCGACCTCGAAGCGGCAGCAGTCGCTACTGTGCTGCTGGGTCAGGCCCATATCGTGGAACATGCACCCGCAATACAGCAGCTCGCTGTCGAATTTCAGCCCAAGGCGCTGGCCGGCCAGCGCGGCGAAATAGAACACCCGGCTGGAATGGTGGAACAGCAGGGGTGAGGCGGTATCGCGTACCAGCTCGGTGATTTCGCGGGCCATGGCGCTGTCGGGAATCTGGATACCGGCGATGGAGGTGGGCATGGGTGTGGCTCCTTGGTTGGGGTGGAACCAGTGTCCGAGGCGGGGTGTTTGTCATCAATTGACGTATTACGCCATATTCTGCCAATGTCCGTCCCGGACGGACGCACTCGTGTTTTCGCGGGTAAGCCCACACAGCCGCCGAGGTGCTCGGCAGAGCGGTGGTCAACCCGTGCAGGCGCGTATACCCGCGCAGAGGCCACCACTACCATGGATTACCCACATGCCCCTGACCCTTGCCATCCTCGCCCTCCCGGGCGTGCAACTGCTCGACGCCTGCGGCCCGCTGGATGTCTTCGCCGAGGCCAACCGCCAGGCTGGGCGGGAGGTCTATCGCCTGTTGCTGCTGGCCTGTGAACCGGGGCCGTTGATCAGCTCGTCCGGCACCCGGTTGCTCCCCGACGGCTGGGTCGGCGATGCCCTTGAACCGTTCGACACGCTGCTGGTGGCCGGCACCCCACAGGCCGCCGAGCTGCACCTGCGTACGGGCATCCTCGCCTGGCTGCGCGAGCGTGCCGACACCAGCCGCCGCTTCGGTTCGGTGTGCACCGGCGCCTTCGCTCTGGCCGCCGCCGGCCTGCTCGACGGTCGGCGCATCACCACCCACTGGGCAGTTGCCGAGCCGTTGGCCGAGCGCTACCCGCAGGTGCAGGTCGAGGCCGATGCGATCCACGTGCATGACGGCAAGGTGCGCACTGCCGCGGGTGTCACCGCCGGGCTGGACCTGGCCTTGAGCCTGGTGGAGGAGGACCTGGGGCGGGACATCGCCAAGCAGGTGGCGGGGCAGTTGGTGATGTATTTCAAGCGGCCAGGCGGGCAGTTGCAGTTCAGCCGCCAGGGCGCCTCGTCACCGGTGGGGCGTTCGGCCTTGCAGGGCCTGCAACGCTACGTGGCGGCCAACCCTGGGGAGGACCACAGTGTTGCCAGCCTGGCAGCGAGGGTAGGCCTGAGCCCGCGGCATTTCGCCCGGCTGTTCCAGACCGATGTGGGCATGACCCCGGCGGCGTGGGTGGAGCTGGCGCGGGTCAATGCTGCCCGCGAGCGTCTGGAGGCCGGTCGCGAGGCGCCCAAGCAGGTCGCGGCACTGTGTGGCTTCGCCAATGCCGATACCTTGCGCCGCGCCTTCGTGCGTCATGTCGGGGTGACCCCGGCAGACTACCGCAAGCGTTACGCGCGCCCAGGCTGATCGAGCTCCAGCTTGGCTTCCAGGCGGTCCAGGTGCTGGTGCATCAGGCTCAATGCCTCGGCGGCGTCCGCGCTTTCCACGGCGTCGATGATCGCGGTGTGCTCCTGCCAGGCGCAGTGGTCGCAGCAGGGTGATTCATAGCGGGCGATGATCAGCGAGGTCATTGGCACCAGGCTGTTGAGAAAGCGCGCCAGCGGTGCGTTGTTGGCCATCTGGGCAAGCTTGAGGTGGAATTCGCCGCCCAGGCGGATGGCCGTGCAGCGCTCGCCGCTTTCGTGGTGCTGGCGCTCGCGTTCCACCAACTGGCGCAGTTGACGGATCTGCGCGGGCCGGGCGCGCTGGGCGGCGAGACTGATCAGGGTGGTTTCGGCCAGGCGCCGGGCGCTGAGTACCTGGCGTGCCTGCTGGGGATCGGGGGCGGCCAAGTGCGCGGTGTGGCTTGGGCGCTGCACCACCACCTGCTGGTCGGATAGACGCCCCAGCACCCGGCGGATCACCGTTCGGCTGACACCGAAGGCATCGCCCAGCGCCTGCTCGGGCAAGGCGCTGCCCGGCGGCAGGCGCTGTTCGAGGATGGCATCGAACAGCCGAGGGTAGATCTGCTCGGCGGACAGCCGGGGTTCTGTGCTGCGAACCAGTTCGGGCAGGCGGGGGGCGGCGTGGGCGGTCATGGTCTTTCTCCTGGGGTCATTGCCCGGAGCCTTCGTCGGGGATGTTCAGTTCGATGCCCATGCGCTGGCCTTCGGCGAGGATATGCTGGCGCATCTGCGCGCTGGCCTGGGCACTGTTGCGGCTGCGGATGGCACGCACCACCGCTTCGTTCTCGGCCAGGCGTGCCGCCAGGTGCTCGGGAGAGTCGTGAAGCATCGCGGTGCTTTGCTTGAGGGCATTGCTGGTCTGTTGCACCACGCTTTGGAAGATCGGGTTGGTGGTCAGGGCGAACAGCGCCTCGTGGAAGGCGATATAGGCGGCGGCACCGGCTTCGCTGTCGTCGGCGTCGAGTGCCTCGCGCATGTCCATCAGGGTCAGGCGCAGCTGGCCGATTTCCTGGGTGCCGGCCGACTGCGCCACCAGGCCTGCGATGAAGGGTTCGAGGGTGTAGCGCAGCTCCAGCACATCGGCCAGGCTGGCGGCTTGGACCGCGTCGGCGGCCTGGCCTGGGTCGGCCTGCTCGGGGTCGAGCACCAGCACACCCTTGCCAGGCAGCGAGCGCACCAGGCCCAGGGTTTCCAGCACGGTTACCGCTTCGCGCAGGCTGGGCCGGCTGATACCCAGCTGTTCGGCCAGCTCGCGCTGACCAGGTAGCATTTCGCCACTGCGCCATTGGCCGCGGGCCAGGGCCTGGCGCAGTTTCTCAACCACTGAATTGACGACGGTCGACGAGCTGATCACGGTTCGCTCCTTGGCACTGGCAGGCCGACGCGGGGCGCCGGCCGAGCCAGGTTCAGAATTCCTGTTGATGGGCATGGCCCTGCTTGCGTGGCACTGGCGCGAAGCCAGGCTTGCCGGACAGTACGTTGTGCGCACGCTCCATGTCGATGTCGCGCTCCCAACGGGCGATGGCTACGGTAGCGACGCAGTTGCCGATCAGGTTGGTCAGCGCCCGGCCAATACCCATGAACCAGTCCACCGCCAGCACCAGCACCAGGCCCACGACCGGAATCGCCGGCACGGCGGTGAGCGTGGCAGCAAGGATCACCAGCGCAGAGCCAGGAATGCCGTGGGCGCCTTTGGAGGTCACCAGCGATACCAGCAGAATGGTCAAAAGGTCGCTCATGGCCAGCGGCGTGCCGGTGGCGTTGGCGATGAAGACGATGGCCAGGGTGAGATAGATGGAGAAGCCGTCGAGGTTGAACGAGTAGCCGGTGGGAATCACCAGGCCGACGGTGGAGCTGCCAATGCCCAGGTGCTCCAGCTTGCGCATCACCTGCGGCAGCACGGCGTCGGAAGAGGCGGTGCCGAGGACGATGGTCAGCTCTTCGCGCAGATACTTGATGAACGGCACAAGCTTCAGGCCCGACAGGCGCATCACCGTACCCAGGATCAGCAGCACGAAACCTGCGCAGGTGAGGTAGAACAGCGCCACCAGGCCGCCCAGGTGCTGCAGTGATTCCAAACCGTACTTGCTGGTGGTGAAGGCGATGGCGCCGAATACGCCCAGCGGCGCCAGGCGCACGATCATGCCCATGATGCGGAACACTACGTGGCTCAGTTCGTTGATCAGCCGCGAGATGCCCGACGCCGACTCGCCCACCAGGTTCAGCGCGCTGCCGAACAGCACGGCGAACAGCAGTACTTGCAGGATGTTGTTGTCGGCAAAGGCGCCAACTACCGAGGAGGGAATAAGGCCCATCAGGAACGCTGCGGTGCCGTTGATGTGCTGGCCACGCTCGGCCAGGCTGCTGGCGTCGGCGCTGGAAAGCTGGTCGAGGTGGATATTGGCACCGCTGCCGATGCCGGTAGAGAAGGCCAGTACCAGGCCGATGACCAGGGCGATGGTGGTCAGTACCTCGAAGTAGATCACCGATTTGAGGCCGATGCGCCCAACCTTCTTCAGGTCGCCGGCACCGGAGATACCACTGACCACCACACAGAACACGATTACCCCGATGAGCATCTTGATCAGCTTGATGAAGCCGTCGCCCAGGGGTTTGAGTTCAAGGGAAAGGTCGGGGAAGCTGAGGCCGCAGGCAATGCCGAGGGCAAGGCCGAGCACGACTTGCAGGAAGATCGAACGCGAGCACCATTTGAGCATGGGAGGAGTCTCTGATCGGTGTCCTTGCTTCGGCGCCCGGCACGGGGGCAAAGAGCGCAGGACTTAATTATTGTGGTCTTACCGGTTTGTTCACTGCCGCCCCATAAAACTCCGAAATTTCCTACATTGCAAGGTTTTTTGGCCTTACCGGTCTGACCAGTTGTCGCGATTCGATGTCGGAGGCGTCTGGCCTGGGCCTTGCCTACCGGTCGGTCAGCAGAGGCATTCCGGGCGTGTAGAAGATCGCAGGCCCTCGCGCTTTCTAGAGCGACAGAGGGCCTGAGGGGGGGCGCATGCGGTAATTGGCGCGATGTCAAAGGGTCGAAGGGCCGCCATCGTCGATCGGCCGAAACCCGCCGGCGCCTGGTGCTGTGCACGGTAAGCGATGTGCAGCCCGTTCAAGAGGGCGTCTTTTGTTCTCCCAGGCGCTTGTAGAGTGTGGTGCGGCTTATACCCAGCTCCCGTGCTACCGCCGAGAGGTTGCCATTGCTTTTGCTGACCAATGCTTGCAGGTCGGCAACCGGTTCCGGCGGGGCCGACCATGGCGCGTCGCTTTCGGCGAGAAACCCGGGCGGCAGGTGTTGCAGGTCGACGGGTTGCTTGCCGGCCAGCGCCAGCGCCACCTGCATCACGCTCACGAGCTCGCGCAGGTTGCCTGGCCAGGGATGGCGCTCGAACAGCGCGAGGATCGTCGCAGGCAACTGCGCAGGTTGCCCCGCTTCGCGATAGCGCTCATGCACCTGTTCGATCAAGCCGCGACGGTCGCTGCGCTCGCGCAACGGCGGCAACACCAGGGCCAGGCCTGCGATGCGGTAGTAGAGGTCTTGGCGAAAGCGCCCGGCGCGCACTTCGGCGGCCAGGTCCAGGTTGCTTGCCGAGACCACGCGGATATCGACCGCCACCGGGTCGCCGCTGCCCAGCGGCTGGATGCTGCGCGATTGCAGCACACGCAGCAGGCGAGCCTGGGTCGCCAGGGGCATCTCGCCGATCTCGTCGAGGAACAGTATGCCGCCGTCGGCCTTGCGAATCAGCCCGGGGTTGCCTTTGTGGTGGGCACCGGTGAAAGCACCTTTCTCGTAGCCGAACAGCTCCGACTCCACCAGCTCTGCCGGGATCGCCGCGCAGTTCACTGCCACCAATGGCCGCTCGGCGCGGCTGCTGGCGTTGTGCAGGGCGTTGACGAACACCTCCTTGCCCACCCCGGTTTCGCCCTGGATCAGTACCGGGATGTCTTTCTCCAGCAGCAGACCGGCCTGGTGCAAGGCCTTGGCCACGCGCGGGTCGAGGGTGTTGCTGGGCGCTTGCCGGGGTGTGGCCTGGCGCGGGGCCCGCCACTGGCAGTGGAAGCGATGACGGCCGGTGGCGTGCAAGGCAAACGGACAGCCCTCGGGCTGTTCGAGGATGTACCGCAAGGGCGTCTGGAACAGCTGCTCGAGGGTATGGCGCAGGGTGTCCTGGCCGAGCAGGCTGTCGGCACGGTGGTTGGCGGCCACCACCCGCCCGCGTTCGTCGAACAGCAACAGCCCCGCCCAGGGGCTGTCGAGGTTGTCCGGGGCGGTGTTGAACAGTAGCTGGCCATGCTGCTCGCCTTGCTGGGCGAGGATCAGCCGGTTCTCCAGGCTCTGGCTCATCATGCGCACTAGGCCCAGGGTCTGTGCGGCGGGCAGGTAGCCATCGCTGGACACATCGAGCACGCCAACCAGGCGTCGCTCGGCATCGAACAGTGGCGCGGCGGCGCTGGCCATGTAGCGGTTCTGGCGCAGGAAATGCTCGTCCTGGCCGACATGAATCGCCTCGCCGCAGACCAGCGCGGTGCCCAGGGCATTGGTGCCGACCCCACGCTCATGCCAGTGCGCGCCCGCGACGAAGCCATGCTGCTGGTGCGGTTCGACGAAGCGACGCGTGCCCCAGGCATCGAGCAGGCAACCACTGGCGTCGGCCAGCATCACCAGGTAGCTGGAGTTGGTGAGCAGGTGGGCATACTGCGGTAGCACGTCGTCGCGGGTCAGTTGCAGCAAGGCCTGGCGGCGTTCGAGCAAGGCGCCGAGCTCGGCGCCGGTCAGGCAGTCGAAGTCCGGTGCGTTGTGCGGTTGCAGGCCATGCTCGCGGCAGCGGGCCCAGGAAGCCTGGATCAGGTGTGCGTGGGGCGTAGTGGCGGCCATGGGCCTGTCCTGTGTGAATTGTTGTTGTCAGGGACCGCCTTCAAGTGTCGTCCAGGACTGTTCATTGTCAATGCCCCGAGTGTTCAGTTGTTCAGCGAAACTGTTCATTTTCGTTCGCAGGTGAACAGCTTGGCGCGTCGGCTTGCCAGCCAGGCGGCGTGCCAGAGCGGTTACGCCAAGCTGGCATGGTTCTGGCTCCGTTCGGCGCAAACAATCACAAAAAGGCCCCACCAATGACCCTGGTGCTGGAGCAAGTCAGCCGCCACGTCGACAACCAGGCCTGGATCGCCGAAGCCAGCCTGCGTTTCGAGCCTGGTTCGTTCAATGTGCTGCTCGGTCGTACCCTGGCCGGCAAGACCAGCCTGATGCGCCTGATGGCCGGCCTCGACCGCCCTGACAGCGGACGGGTGCTGATGAATGGCGAGGACGTCACCGGCGTGCCGGTGCGCCAGCGCAATGTCTCGATGGTCTACCAACAGTTCATCAACTATCCGACCCTGACCGTGTTCGAGAACATCGCCTCGCCCCTGCGCCAGGCGCGCATGGCCGAGGACGAGATTCGTCGCCGGGTAGAGGAAACCGCGAGCATGCTGCGCATCGAACCCTACCTCGGGCGCTTGCCCCTGGAGCTTTCGGGGGGCCAGCAGCAACGCACCGCGATGGCCCGCGCGCTGGTCAAGGACGCGTCGTTGATCCTGTTCGACGAGCCGCTGGTGAACCTCGACTACAAGCTGCGCGAAGGCCTGCGCCAGGAGCTGCGCGAGCTGTTTGCCGCGCGCAACTGCATCGCCGTGTATGCCACCACCGAACCCAACGAAGCCCTGGCCCTGGGCGGCACCACGACCTTGCTGCATGAAGGCCGTATCGTGCAGAGCGGTCCCACCGCCGAGGTCTACCACAAGCCGCGCAGCGTGCTGGCCGCCGAGCTGTTCTCCGAGCCGCCGATCAACCTGGTGCCTGGGCGCATCGCCGGTAACGAAGTGAGCCTGGCCGGCACCGTGCACTTCGCCCGCACCGTCGACCTGGGCAACCTGGCCGACGGCGACTATCGCTTCGGCGTGCGCCCCAGCCATATCACCCTGGTGCCTTCCCATGACGATGACCTGGAGCTTTCGGTGCAGGTGGAGCTGGCTGAGATCAGCGGCTCGGAAACCTTCCTGCACGTGCGCAACGAGCACTGGCGGATGATCCTGCACCTGCCGGGCGTGCACGAATACCAAGTGGACACCCAGGTACCGGTGTTCATCCCCACTCACAAGCTGTTCGTCTTCGACAGCGCCGGGCAACTGGTGCAGGCACCGGGCCTGCGCCAGGCGAGGAGTGCCTGATGGCCGAGATCCGCTTGCAGCAACTGGCCCACAGCTACAGCCGTCAGCCCACCGATGCGGCCGACTACGCTCTACATGAACTCGAACACGTCTGGGAGCAGGGCGGCGCCTACGCGTTGCTCGGGCCGTCGGGCTGCGGCAAGTCGACCTTGCTCAATATCATTTCCGGCCTGCTCACCCCCTCCCACGGCCAGGTACTGTTCGACGGCAAGCCGGTCAACGGCCTGTCGCCCCAGGCGCGCAACATCGCCCAGGTGTTCCAGTTCCCGGTGGTGTACGACACCATGAGCGTGTTCGACAACCTGGCTTTCCCCCTGCGCAACCAAGGGCTGGACGAGGCGCGGGTGCGGGCGCGGGTCGAGGAAGTGGCCGAGGTGCTCGACCTTGGCGGCGTGCTGAAGAAGAAGGCGCGCAACCTCAGCGCCGATGAAAAGCAGAAGGTCTCCATGGGCCGCGGCCTGGTGCGCGACGATGTGTCGGCGATCCTCTTCGACGAGCCGCTGACGGTGATCGACCCGCACCTGAAGTGGAAGCTGCGGCGCAAGCTCAAGCAGATCCACGAGCAGTTCAACATCACCATGATCTACGTCACCCACGACCAGCTGGAGGCCTCGACCTTCGCCGATAAGATCGCGGTGATGCATGGCGGGCGCATCGTCCAGTTCGGCACCCCGCGCGAGCTGTTCGAACGGCCCCGGCACACCTTTGTCGGCTACTTCATCGGCAGCCCGGGGATGAACCTGATCGACGTGCGCGCCGAAGCCGGTGGGCTGGGCTTCGGCGGCCTGCACCTGACGCTGCCGGAAGGACTGCGCGAGCGCCTGGCCCAGACCTCGGGCGGGCGGTTGCAAGTGGGTATCCGCCCGGAGTTCGTGCAGCTGTGGGACCGCCCCCTCGACGACACGTTCGAGGCGCAGGTGGTGGACGTGGAGGATTTGGGCACCTATCGCATCGTCACCCTGGCGCTTGCCGGCATCACCCTGAAGGCGCGTCTGGGCGAGGACCGCCCGCTGCCTGAAGGACGCGCCTGGGTCGGTTTGCCGGCGCAGTGGCTGATGCTCTATGTCGACGACGTTCTGCTGGAGGCGCAGCCATGAACAAGGTGCCGAACAACAAGGCCTGGTGGCTGGTGCTGCCGGTGTTCCTGCTGGTGGCCTTCAGCGCCGTGATACCGATGATGACCGTGGTCAACTACTCGGTGCAGGACATCTTCGACGCCTCCAACCGCTATTTCGTCGGCGCCGACTGGTACCGCCAGGTGCTGCGCGATCCAGCCCTGCACGATGCCTTGTTGCGCCAGTTCATCTATTCCGGCTGCGTATTGCTGATTGAAATCCCGCTGGGCATCGCCATCGCCTTGACCATGCCCACCCGCGGGCGCATGGCCTCGGTGTGCCTGATCGTCATGGCCATTCCGTTGCTGATCCCGTGGAACGTGGTGGGCACCATCTGGCAGATCTTCGGCCGCGCCGACATCGGCTTGCTCGGCGCCACCCTGGCAAAGGTCGGGGTCAACTACAACTATGCCGGCGACCCGTTCGATGCCTGGATCACGGTGTTGGTGATGGATGTGTGGCACTGGACCTCGCTGGTGGCGTTGCTGTGCTACTCCGGCCTGCGTGCGATCCCCGACGTCTACTACCAGGCGGCACGTATCGACCGCGCCTCGAACTGGGCGGTGTTCCGCCACATCCAACTGCCCAAGCTGAAGAACGTGCTGCTGATTGCCGTGATGCTGCGCTTCATGGACAGCTTCATGATCTACACCGAGCCGTTCGTGCTGACGGGGGGTGGGCCGGGCAACGCCACGACCTTCCTTAGCCAGACCCTGACGCGCATGGCGGTGGGGCAGTTCGACCTGGGGCCGGCGGCAGCGTTCTCGCTGGTGTACTTCCTGATCATCCTGCTGGTGTCGTGGCTGTTCTATACCGCCATGACCCACTCCGACAAGGACTAGGCCATGACCCTGCGCAAGACGGTACCGCTGCTGCTGTACTTCTTTTTCCTGCTGGTGCCGATCTACTGGCTGCTGAACATGTCGTTCAAGAGCAACACCGAGATCCTCGGCGGGCTGACCTTGTGGCCGCATGCCTTCACCCTGGACAACTATCGGGTGATCTTCACCGACCCCAGTTGGTACAACGGCTACCTCAACTCGCTTTACTACGTGTGCCTGAACACCGTTATTTCGCTGGCTGTAGCCCTGCCTGCAGCCTACGCTTTCTCGCGCTATCGCTTCCTTGGCGACCGGCACCTGTTCTTCTGGCTGCTGACCAACCGCATGGCACCGCCGGCGGTGTTCCTGCTGCCGTTCTTTCAGCTTTATTCGTCCATCGGCCTGTTCGACACCCACATCGCCGTGGCCCTGGCCCACTGCCTGTTCAACGTGCCGCTGGCGGTGTGGATTCTTGAAGGCTTCATGTCCGGGGTGCCGAAGGAAATCGACGAAACCGCCTACATCGACGGGTACAGCTTCCCGCGCTTCTTCGTGAAGATCTTCGTGCCGCTGATCGGCCCCGGCATCGGCGTGACGGCATTCTTCTGCTTCATGTTCTCCTGGGTCGAACTGCTGCTGGCGCGCACCTTGACCTCGGTGGACGCCAAGCCCATCGCGGCGGTGATGACCCGCACCGTGTCTGCGTCGGGCATCGACTGGGGTGTGCTGGCTGCCGCAGGGGTGCTGACCATCCTGCCAGGCATGCTGGTGATCTGGTTCGTGCGTAACCATGTGGCCAAGGGCTTTGCCCTGGGCCGGGTGTAAGGAGGCAAGGCAATGGAGTGGATGGCCTGGACCCTGCCCACGGCGCTGTTCTTCGCCGCCGTGGGGCTGTTGTTGACCTGCATGACAGTGTTGGAGCTGCGGCGCCCGTGCCTGGAGCGTCGTGGTTTCCTGCCGATCGTCACCACCCGTGGCGACCGGCTGTTCATCGGCCTGCTGGCCAGCGCCTACCTGCACCTTGCGGTAGTCGGGCTCAGCGACTGGTCCTTGTGGGTGGCCTCGCTGCTGTCGCTGGCCTGGCTCGTGGTGGTGCTGCGCTGGGGTTAGGCCTGTGCGGCGGAATAATCAAATAGGGAGTTCACAATGTTCGATAACGACAAGAAACCGCGACATTTGACCCTGGCCGCGCTGCTGGTGCTCGCCGGCCTGCACAGTACGGCCTGGGCCGACCAGTACGAGGATGCGGCCAAGAAATGGATCGGCAGCGAGTTCAAGCCCTCCACCCTCAGTGCCGAGCAGCAGTTGGCCGAGCTCAAGTGGTTCATCAAGGCCGCCGAGCCGTTTCGTGGGATGAAAATCAACGTGGTGTCGGAAACCATCACCATTCACGAGTACGAGTCCAAGGTGCTGGCCAAGGCCTTCAGTGAAATCACCGGTATCCAGCTGACCCACGACCTGCTGCAGGAAGGCGATGTGGTGGAGAAGCTGCAAACGCAGATGCAGTCGGACAAGAACATCTATGACGGGTGGGTAAACGATTCCGACCTGATCGGTACCCATTTCCGCTATGGCAAGGTGCAGTCGATCACCGACCTGATGGCCAATGAAGGCAAGGACTACACCTCGCCAACACTCGACCTGAAGGACTTCATCGGCATTTCCTTCACCACAGCGCCCGATGGCAAGGTCTACCAGCTGCCCGACCAACAGTTTGCCAACCTCTACTGGTTCCGCGCCGACTGGTTCGAGCGGCCCGACCTGAAAGCCAAATTCAAGGAAAAATACGGCTATGAGCTGGGCGTGCCGGTGAACTGGTCCGCCTACGAGGACATCGCCAAATTCTTTACCGAAGACGTCAAGGAACTCGACGGCAAGCGCGTGTATGGGCACATGGACTACGGCAAGAAAGACCCGTCGCTGGGTTGGCGCTTCACCGATGCCTGGTTCTCGATGGCCGGTGGCGGCGACAAGGGCCTGCCCAACGGTCTGCCGGTGGACGAGTGGGGCATTCGCGTGGAGGACTGCCACCCGGTGGGCTCCAGCGTCACCCGCGGTGGCGACACCAACGGCCCGGCGGCGGTGTTCGCCACCCAGAAGTACGTGGACTGGATGCGCGCCTACGCGCCGAAGGAAGCCCAGGGCATGACATTCTCCGAGGCAGGCCCGGTGCCAGCCCAGGGCAATATCGCCCAGCAGATCTTCTGGTACACCGCTTTCACCGCCGACATGACCAAGCCAGGGCTGCCGGTGGTCAACGCCGATGGCACGCCGAAATGGCGCATGGCGCCGTCGCCAAAGGGGCCGTACTGGGAGGAGGGGATGAAGCTCGGCTATCAGGACACCGGCTCCTGGACCTTCTTCAAGTCCACCCCCGAAAAGCAACGCCTGGCGGCCTGGCTGTACGCGCAGTTCGTGACGTCGAAGACCGTGTCGCTGAAGAAGACCATCGTCGGCCTCACGCCGATTCGTGAATCGGACATCAACTCCCAGGCGATGACCGAGATGGCGCCCAAGCTCGGTGGTCTGGTGGAGTTCTACAGAAGCCCGGCGCGAGTGCAGTGGACCCCGACCGGCACCAACGTGCCTGACTATCCACGGCTTGCGCAGTTGTGGTGGAGCCATATCGCTGCGGTATCCAGCGGCGAGAAGACTCCGCAGGAGGCACTCGATGCCCTCGCCCGTGACCAGGACCGCATGCTCGAACGCCTGCAGCGCTCCAACGCCCAGGCCACCTGTGCACCAAAGCTGAACCCGGAAAAGGACGCGCAGTACTGGTTCGACCAGCCAGGCGCGCCGAAGCCGAAGTTGGCCAACGAGAAGCCCAAGGGTGAGACGGTGAACTACGCCGACCTGCTCAAGTCGTGGGAGGAGGCGCGCAAGTGAGTTGATCGTGCGGGCGCTTTGGCAACAAAGAAAGACGGCACCTCTGAGGTGCCGTTTTTCCATTGTGCCGCGGGAAGCTCAACCCAGTGCTTATTTATGCAGCTCTTCAGCCGCATACAGGGTGTTCTCCAGCAAGCACGCCCGGGTCATCGGCCCGACGCCGCCCGGCACCGGGGTAATCCAGCCGGCACGTGGCAGGGCGGTTTCGTACACCACATCGCCTACCAGCTTGCCGTCTTCCTGGCGGTTGATGCCAACGTCGACGACGATGGCGCCTTCCTTGATCCATTCACCCTTGACCAGCCCCGGCTTGCCGGCGGCGACCACTACCAGGTCGGCACGACCGACATGGCCGGCCAGGTCCTGGGTGAAGCGGTGGCAGACGGTCACGGTGCAACCGGCCAGCAGCAGTTCCATGGCCATGGGGCGGCCGACGATGTTCGAGGCGCCGACGATCACCGCATTCATGCCGTACAGGTCCTGACCGGTGCTTTGCAGCAGGGTCATGATGCCTTTCGGCGTGCACGGGCGCAGCAGCGGGATACGCTGGGCCAGGCGGCCGATGTTGTAGGGGTGGAAGCCGTCGACGTCTTTGTCCGGGCGGATGCGCTCGAGCAGCAGCGAGGCGTCCAGGTGTGCGGGCAGCGGCAACTGAAGAAGAATGCCATCGACGACCGGGTCGTCGTTGAGGCGGTCGATCAGGTCGGTCAGGGCTTGCTGCGTGGTATCGCTGGGCAGGTCGAAGGCCTGCGAGATGAAGCCGACTTCCTCGCAGTCCTTGCGCTTGTGCGAGACATAGACTTGGGAGGCGGGGTCGGTGCCGACCAGGATCACCGCCAGGCCTGGTGTGCGCAGGCCTTGCTGGCGGCGCTCCAGGACACGTTGGGCGATCTGCTTGCGCAGGTTGGCGGCGATCGCCTTGCCATCGATAAGGTGTGCAGTCATAGACGCGTGATTAACCATCGAGAAGGGAACATAAAAGAGGGCGCATTCTCGCACGACACGGCCCGAGGGCAAAGGCGGGTGGTCGGGCAAATCCCCTAACCCCTTAAATAATTTAAATTTTTTTGAAAAAAGAGTTGACGACTTTTAGGCTCGTCTATAACATTCGTCGCACTTGTCGGGCAGAGCCTAGCACTGGTTAGCAAGGTCAGGCAGAATGAGCGGATTTGTTGGCTCGTTCGGTACGGCTAAAAGTTGATTTGCAATCGTAGCAGAAAGCAGATTGAATATGCGCCCGTAGCTCAGCTGGATAGAGCATCCGCCTTCTAAGCGGATGGTCGCAGGTTCGAGTCCTGCCGGGTGCGCCATTAGGCAGCTTTGGCACGCAAGTGAAGGTTTAACGCAATGCCGCAATATGGTGGGCGTAGCTCAGTTGGTAGAGCGCTGGATTGTGATTCCAGTTGTCGTGGGTTCGATTCCCATCGTCCACCCCATATTTTCGAAGGCGCCTTGATTGTATAATCAGGCGCCTTTGCTTTAGGTGATCCACGCGGACGTGGTGAAATTGGTAGACACACTGGATTTAGGTTCCAGCGGCGCAAGCTGTAAGAGTTCGAGTCTCTTCGTCCGCACCATCTCTTGCTTTCATTGGCTGTCATTGCAGCGTGAAAGCCTCCGGAAATGCCGCCTTGTGCGGCATTTTTCGTTTCTGCGCCTTCCTTTATATAGGTATCGGCCGCAATCGACCTGTCCATCGCCTCCGGCCCCTGTTGCTCAAAGGTCAAAAGCTGTTAGATTTCAGCCGGTTGAATCGTCGACCCAAAGGTCGTGACAGGAAGACCCAGATGATTGCCAAAGAAGCACGCCAGGCCCTGGCATTGCAGCGTTTCGCCGAGGCCAACCCGCAATTGCTCGAGGAGATCCGCGAGCTGGATGCGCGTGAGCAGGCCCAGCAGATCGAGTGGGCGTTCGATGATGCAGCGCAGGAACAGGGTGTCCAGCCCTGGGAGCTCGCGTTGCAATTGATCGCCGAAAGCCCCGAGCAGTTGCAGGCGATGCGCCTGGAGACGCATCGCGAGGTTGCCGAGGCGCTGGGCATGGAGTGGGAAGAGTACTGCCAGTTCAACGAGATCGACCCTCAATAGAAGGGGGTGGTTTCCAGGGGCTGGTTGTTTGACAATTTTTTACCGGTGCGTAGCGGCGATACCGCTTGCAGCCCTTTACTCGCCAGGCCCGTGCGCTTTGCCACGGGCCTTTGAATGAAATCGACCGGTGAGGTTTCCCGTCGTCCAGGGTGGGGTGACTTCTGGTGTGCGAGTCACTAGAATATTCGCCCTTGATTCTGGAGTCGGGTTATCGCCGGCTAACGTCTGTGCAACGAGGAATATCCATGCAAGTTTCTGTTGAAAACACTTCCGCTCTCGAGCGCCGCATGACCATCGCCGTTCCGGCCGAGCGCGTCGAGAACGAAGTCAACAAGCGTCTGCAGCAGACTGCCAAGCGCGCCAAGGTTGCCGGCTTCCGTCCAGGCAAGGTGCCAATGAGCGTGATCCGCCAGCGCTTCGAAGGCGATGCCCGTCAGGAAGTCTTCGGCGACCTGGTGCAGGCTTCCTTCTACGAAGCTGTGGTGGAGCAGAAGCTCAACCCTGCAGGCGCCCCGGCTGTCGAGCCCAAATCCTTCGAAAAAGGCAAGGACCTCGAGTTCGTCGCCATCTTCGAAGTCTTCCCGGAGTTCACCGTTGCCGGCTTCGAGTCGATCGCTGTCGAGCGCCTGAGCGCCGAAGTGGCGGACGCCGACCTGGACAACATGCTGGAAGTGCTGCGCAAGCAGAACGTGCGCTTCGAGGCCGTTGAGCGCGCCGCGCAGAACGACGACCAGGTCAACATCGACTTCGTTGGCAAGATCGACGGCGAAGCCTTCGCAGGCGGTTCGGCCAAGGGTACTCAGCTGGTACTGGGCTCCGGCCGCATGATCCCAGGCTTCGAAGCAGGCCTGGTCGGTGCCAAGGCGGGCGAAGAGCGCGTTGTCAACGTGACCTTCCCCGAGGACTACCAGAACCTGGACCTGGCCAACAAGGCCGCCGAGTTCACCATCACCGTCAACAGCGTTTCCGCACCTGTGCTGCCTGAGCTGAACGAAGCGTTCTTCACCCAGTTCGGTATCAAGGAATCGACCCTGGAAGGCTTCCGCACCGAAGTTCGCAAGAACATGGAGCGTGAGCTGCGTCAGGCGATCAAGACCAAGGTCAAGAACCAGGTCATGGACGGTCTGCTGGCCGCCAACCCGATCGAGGTGCCGAAGGCGCTGCTGGAGAACGAAGTCAACCGTCTGCGCGTGCAAGCTGTTCAGCAGTTCGGTGGCAACATCAAGCCTGAGCAACTGCCAGCCGAGCTGTTCGAAGAGCAAGCCAAGCGCCGTGTGGTTCTGGGTCTGATCGTCGCCGAGGTGGTCAAGCAATTCGAGCTGAAGCCGGATGACGCCAAGGTTCGCGAGATGATCGAGGAAATGGCTTCGGCCTATCAGGAGCCTGAGCAGGTCATCGCTTGGTACTACAAGAACGACCAGCAATTGAACGAGGTTCGTTCGGTTGTGCTGGAAGAACAAGTTGTAGATACTGTTCTGCAGAAAGCGACTGTGACCGACAAATCGGTCTCGTACGAAGAAGCTGTCAAGCCAGCACAGGCTCCTGCCGAAGCTGAGTGATTTGCTACTCTCGTAAGAACCCCCACAAGCCAGCCTTCGCGCTGGCTTGTGCGTTATTGAAGCCATGACTATTTGGGAGTGAGTGCAGGACATGTCCCGCAATTCTTATATTCAGCAGAGCTCTGACATCCAGGCCGCAGGCGGCCTGGTCCCGATGGTTATCGAGCAGTCCGCCCGTGGCGAGCGAGCCTACGACATCTATTCGCGCCTGTTGAAGGAGCGAGTGATCTTCCTGGTGGGTCCCGTAGAGGACTACATGGCCAACCTGGTAGTGGCGCAACTGCTGTTCCTGGAAGCGGAAAACCCGGAAAAGGATATCCATCTGTACATCAACTCGCCGGGCGGGTCCGTCACCGCAGGCATGTCGATCTACGACACCATGCAGTTCATCAAGCCAGACGTCTCCACCATCTGCATCGGCCAGGCCTGCAGCATGGGGGCGTTCCTGTTGGCTGCCGGTGCCAAGGGCAAGCGCCATTGCCTGCCCAACTCCCGGGTGATGATCCACCAGCCGCTGGGCGGCTTCCAGGGCCAGGCCACCGATATCGAGATCCATGCCCAGGAAATCCTCAACATCAAGGCGCGCCTTAACGAACTGCTGGCCCACCACACTGGCCAGGATCTGGAAACCATCAAGCGTGATACCGAGCGCGACAACTTCATGAGCGCTCAGCGTGCGGCCGAGTACGGTTTGATCGACTCGGTCTACGACAAGCGGCAACTGGTGTCCTGAGGCCAGGCGCCAGAGCGGGCGGGCGCCGAAAGCGCCTACCTGCGGACTTGAAAAAGCCCGCAATTGCCTTCATCTTGTGTTGCAAGCCTACCGGATTGGATCGATCGAATGACTGACACCCGTAACGGCGAGGACAGCGGCAAATTGCTCTATTGCTCCTTCTGCGGCAAAAGCCAGCACGAAGTGCGCAAATTGATTGCCGGGCCCTCGGTATTTATCTGCGACGAGTGCGTCGACCTGTGCAATGACATCATCCGTGAGGAGGTGCAGGAAGCCCAGGCCGAGAGCAACGCGCACAAACTGCCTTCGCCGAAAGAAATCAGCGGAATCCTGGACCAGTACGTCATTGGTCAGGAACGCGCCAAGAAGGTGCTTGCGGTAGCGGTGTACAACCACTACAAGCGCCTGAACCAGCGTGACAAGAAGGGCGACGAAGTCGAGCTCGGCAAGAGCAACATCCTGCTGATCGGGCCTACCGGCTCGGGCAAGACCCTGCTCGCCGAAACCTTGGCACGCCTGTTGAACGTGCCTTTCACCATTGCCGACGCCACCACCCTGACCGAAGCCGGTTATGTGGGTGAGGACGTCGAGAACATCATTCAGAAATTGCTGCAGAAGTGCGACTACGACGTGGAGAAGGCCCAGATGGGTATTGTCTACATCGATGAGATCGACAAGATCTCGCGCAAGTCGGATAACCCGTCCATCACCCGCGACGTCTCGGGCGAAGGCGTGCAGCAGGCGCTGTTGAAATTGATCGAAGGCACCGTCGCCTCGGTGCCGCCGCAGGGTGGCCGCAAGCACCCGCAGCAGGAGTTCCTGCAGGTCGACACGCGCAACATCCTGTTCATCTGCGGTGGCGCATTCTCCGGCCTGGAAAAGGTCATCCAGAACCGTTCCACCAAGGGCGGTATCGGGTTTGGTGCCGAGGTGCGCAGCAAGGAAGAGGGCAAGAAGGTTGGCGAGTCCCTGCGTGAGGTCGAGCCGGATGACCTGGTCAAGTTTGGCCTGATTCCGGAATTCGTCGGCCGCCTGCCGGTGCTGGCGACACTTGACGAGCTCGACGAGGCTGCACTCATGCAGATTCTCACCGAGCCGAAGAATGCTCTCACCAAGCAGTATGCCAAGCTGTTCGAGATGGAAAGCGTCGACCTCGAGTTCCGCAGCGACGCGTTGAAGGCTGTTGCTCGCAAGGCATTGGAGCGCAAGACCGGCGCCCGTGGCCTGCGTTCGATCCTCGAGGGTGTGTTGCTCGACACCATGTATGAAATTCCTTCGCAGAAGGATGTCAGCAAGGTGGTGATCGACGAGAGCGTCATCGATGGCGCCTCGCAACCGCTGCTGATCTACGAGAACAGCGAACCGCAAGCGAAGGCTGCACCCGACGCCTGATTTGGGGCGGCGCTGCGTCAAGGAAAGGGGCCTACGGGCCCCTTTCTGCTTTTCTGGCGTCAACGCTTGTAATTTTCCGGACCTGCCCCCACATTAGGCCCAAGCACCATTTCCACCGGTTTCCGGCCATAAGGCCGCTGTAGAGGCGAAATCATGAAGACCACCCTCGACTTGCCTCTTTTGCCATTGCGCGATGTCGTAGTCTACCCGCACATGGTCATCCCGCTGTTCGTGGGACGCGAGAAGTCCATCGAAGCCCTCGAGGCAGCGATGACGGGCGAAAAGCAGATCCTCCTGCTGGCCCAGAAGAACCCTGCCGACGATGATCCGGGCGAAGACGCCCTTTACCGGGTGGGCACCATCGCCACCGTACTGCAATTGCTCAAGCTGCCCGATGGCACCGTCAAGGTGCTGGTCGAAGGTGAGCAACGCGGTGCGGTCGAGCGCTTCACCGAGGTCGACGGGCACGTGCGTGCCGAGGTCGGCCTGATCGACGAAGTCGAGGCGGCCGAGCGCGAGTCCGAAGTGTTCGTGCGCAGCCTGCTGTCGCAGTTCGAGCAATACGTGCAGCTGGGCAAGAAGGTCCCGGCCGAAGTGCTGTCTTCGCTGAACAGCATCGATGAGCCTGGCCGCCTGGTCGACACCATGGCAGCGCACATGGCGCTGAAGATCGAGCAGAAGCAGGAGATCCTCGAGATCATCGACCTGCCCGCCCGTGTCGAGCACGTGCTGGCGCTGCTGGATGCGGAAATCGACCTGTTGCAGGTCGAGAAGCGCATCCGTGGTCGGGTCAAGAAGCAGATGGAGCGCAGCCAGCGCGAGTACTACCTGAATGAGCAGATGAAGGCCATTCAGAAAGAACTCGGTGATGGTGATGAAGGCCACAACGAAGTCGAGGAGCTGAAAAAGCGTATCGACGCCGCGGGCCTGCCGAAGGACGCTCTGGCCAAGGCACAGGCCGAACTCAACAAGCTCAAGCAGATGTCGCCAATGTCCGCCGAGGCCACCGTTGTACGGTCTTACCTCGACTGGCTCGTGCAGGTGCCGTGGAAGGCCCAGAGCAAGGTTCGCCTGGACCTGGCCAAGGCCGAGGAAATCCTCGACTCGGACCACTACGGCCTGGAGGAGGTCAAGGAGCGTATCCTTGAGTACCTCGCCGTGCAGAAGCGTGTGAAGAAAATTCGCGGCCCGGTACTGTGCCTGGTCGGCCCGCCTGGCGTGGGCAAGACCTCGCTGGCCGAGTCGATCGCCGCAGCGACCAACCGCAAGTTCGTGCGCATGGCCCTGGGCGGTGTGCGTGACGAGGCCGAGATTCGTGGCCACCGTCGGACCTACATTGGTTCGATGCCAGGTCGCCTGATCCAGAAAATGACCAAGGTGGGTGTGCGCAACCCGCTGTTCCTGCTCGACGAGATCGACAAGATGGGCAGCGACATGCGTGGCGACCCGGCCTCGGCGTTGCTGGAAGTGCTCGACCCCGAGCAGAACCACAACTTCAACGATCACTACCTTGAAGTCGACTACGACCTGTCGGATGTGATGTTCCTGTGCACCTCGAACTCGATGAACATTCCGCCGGCGCTGCTCGACCGCATGGAAATCATCCGCCTGCCGGGCTACACCGAGGACGAGAAGGTCAACATCGCGGTCAAGTACCTGACACCCAAGCAGGTCAAGGCCAATGGCCTGAAGAAGGACGAGCTGGAGATCGACGTCTCCGCTATCCGCGACATCATCCGCTACTACACCCGCGAGGCAGGCGTACGTGGCCTGGAGCGCCAGATCGCCAAGGTCTGTCGCAAGGTGGTCAAGGAGCACACCGGGCAGAAGCAGGTGAAGGTCAAGGTGACCGGCGACCAGCTGGAGCATCTGCTGGGCGTGCGCAAGTTCCGCTACGGGCTGGCCGAGCAGCAGGACCAGATCGGCCAGGTCACAGGCCTTGCCTGGACCCAGGTTGGAGGCGAATTGCTGACCATCGAGTCGGTAGTCATCCCGGGCAAGGGGCAGCTTATCAAGACCGGCTCGCTCGGCGATGTCATGGTCGAGTCCATCACCGCCGCGCAGACCGTGGTACGCAGCCGTGCCCGCAGCCTGGGGATTGCTGCCGATTTCCACGAGAAGCACGACGTGCACATCCACATGCCCGAGGGCGCTACGCCCAAGGATGGCCCGAGTGCCGGCATCGGCATGTGCACCGCGTTGGTGTCGGCTTTGACGCAGATTCCGGTACGCGCCGACGTGGCGATGACCGGTGAAATCACCCTGCGTGGCCAGGTATTGGCCATTGGCGGCTTGAAGGAAAAACTGCTGGCAGCACACCGGGGCGGGATCAAGACCGTCATCATTCCCGAAGAAAATGTGCGTGACCTGAAGGAAATTCCTGAAAATATCAAACAGGATCTGCAGATCAAGCCCGTTAAATGGATTGACGAAGTCCTGCAAATTGCGCTGCAATACGCCCCGGAGCCCTTGCCAGATGTGGCTCCGGAGATTGTCGCGAAAGATGAAAAGCGCGACGGCGATGCTAAGGAAAGAATCAGCACGCACTAGTCAGTATTTCATTGGGGGGCTTCCTTGACAGTTTTTTCGGGGCCTTGCTATAAAGCGGCACGCCAAATGTCACAAGGCCACCCAATGCTCGTTTCATAAGCTTTTCATTACATACTTAGAAACAAACTCAAAATAGAGATATAAGGGGACTTAGAGTGAACAAGTCGGAACTGATTGACGCTATCGCTGTATCGGCTGACATTTCCAAGGCTGCCGCTGGCAAAGCTCTGGATGCTGTGATCGACTCCGTGACCGGTGCCCTGAAAGCAGGCGACGACGTCGTCCTGGTTGGCTTCGGTACCTTCTCCGTCAAAGAGCGCGCCGAGCGCACCGGCCGTAACCCGCAAACCGGCAAGGCGATCAAGATCGCTGCTGCCAAGGTTCCAGGCTTCAAGGCTGGCAAAGGCCTGAAAGACGCCGTCAACTAAGTCGTCTCTTCAGACGGGCCGGGTCTTGCCTGGTCCGAGCACGTGGCGGCCGGGGCCGTAAACGTTACCGCCTGCCACGTTTGCTAAGAAAAGGCGCATCTTCGGATGCGCCTTTCTTTTATCAGGATTTTACCCACTCTGCGCGGTTGTCGATGCAGTGGTACAGCCGTTTCTGGGGGACGCATGCTGCAAAATATCAGGGACAATTCAAAGGGTTGGATTGCCAAGAGCATCATTGGCCTTATCGTCGTGCTGATGGCACTGACCGGTTTCGAGGCCATATTCCAGGCGACCAGCACCAGCCAGGACGCCGCCAAGGTGAACGGTCAGACCATCAGCCAGAACGAGCTGAGCCAGGCCGTCGATATGCAGCGCCGTCAGCTGATGCAACAGCTGGGCAAGGATTTCGACCCTGCACTGCTGGATGAAAAAATGCTGCGTGAAGCCGCGCTCAAAGGGCTGATCGAACGCCAGCTGCTGTTGCAGGGGGCCGATGATGCCAAGTTCGCCTTCTCCGAAGCCGCACTGGATCAACTGATCCTGCAGACGCCAGAGTTCCAGGTCGATGGCAAATTCAACGCCGAGCGTTTCGATTCGGTGATTCGCCAGATGGGCTACGGGCGTATGCAGTTCCGCGAGATGCTGGCCCAGGAAATGCTCATCGGCCAGCTGCGCACCGGTCTTGCCGGCAGCAGTTTCGTCACCGACCAGCAGGTCGACGCATTCGCCCGCCTGGAAAACCAGACCCGCGACTTCGCCGCCCTGACCTTCAAGGCCAACCCGGCTGCCATCAAGGTCAGCGATGAGGAAATCAAGGCTCACTACGACCAGCACGCCAAGGAGTTCATGACCCCCGACCAGGTGGTCATCGACTACATCGAGCTGAAAAAGTCGGCGTTCTTCGACCAGGTCGACGTCAGCGACGACGAGTTGCAGGCCTTGTACGAGAAGGAAATCGCCAACCTGGCCGAGCAGCGTCGTGCTGCGCACATCCTGATCGAAGTCAACGACAAGACCACCGATGACCAGGCCAAGGCACGCATCGCCGAAATCCAGCAGCGCCTGGAAAAAGGCGAGGACTTCGCCACCCTGGCCAAGGAGTTCTCCCAGGATCCAGGCTCCGCTGCCGCTGGCGGCGACCTTGGCTTCGCAGGCCCTGGGGTCTACGACCAGGCGTTCGAAGACGCGCTGTACAAGCTCAGCAAGGACCAGGTATCGGCCCCGGTACGTACCGAGTACGGCTACCATCTGATCAAGCTGCTGGGCGTCGAGGCCCCGGAAGTGCCGACCTTCGCCAGCCTGAAGGACAAACTGACGCGTGAGCTGAAGACCCAGCAGGTCGAACAGCGTTTCGTCGAAGTGACCAAGCAGCTCGAAGATTCCGCTTTCGAAGCCTCCGACCTGAGCCAGCCGGCCCAGGACCTGGGCCTGAAGGTACAGACTTCGGCGCCGTTCGGGCGCGAGGGTGGCGACGGTATCACCGCCAACCGCGCCGTGGTGCAGGCCGCCTTCAGCGATGAAGTGATCAGCGAAGGCTCCAACAGTAACGCCCTGGAGCTGGACCCGGAAACCGTCGTGGTACTGCGCGGCAAGGAGCACCGCAAGCCTGAGCAACTGCCGGTGGATGCCGTCGCCAAGAACATCAGCGAGCAGCTGGCACGCGAGAAGGCGACCGCAGAGCTCAAGGCCAAGGCCGACAAGCTGATCGCTGGCCTGCGTGACGGCTCGATCGCACCGAGCGCAGCCTATGAAGGCCAGTCCTGGAAAGTTCAGGAGGCCGTTACCCGCGCCCAGGACGGCATTGACCCGGCCGAGCTGCAGGCAGTGTTCCGCCTGGCCAAGCCAGAAGCCAAGGACAAGCCGGTATTCGGCAGCGTGGTCCTGGCGGACGGCAGCCTGGCCGTACTGCAGCTCAAGGGTGTTAACGAAGGCGCTGCCGCCAGTGACGAGGAAAAGCAGCAGATTCGCCGCTACCTCGCTTCGCGCGCCGGCCAGCAGGACTTCTCGGCCTATCGCAAGCAGCTGGAAGCCAAGGCAGACATCACCCGTTACTGAGTGTTGCCCCTGCAAGAAAACAGGCCGCATTTGCGGCCTGTTTTTTTATGTGCGTGGACGTCAGCGTTTCTGCGTCTCGTAGTTGTCCAACGTATCCCGCGCGATCTCCCGCCCCAGGGCGATCAGTTCAGGGGCCTTGTAGAACTCGAAGAAGCGGCACACGCGCTTGGGCACGTTGATCAGCACATCCGGCGGATAACCGGCGATCTTGTACTGCGCCAGCGAGGTCTGCATCACCTCGAAGCTCTGGTTGATCAGGTCCAGCAAAGATGCCGGCCCGACGTTGTCGATGATGAACGAGCCGGTCGCCGATTTGGGTGCGCCTTCACTTTGCGGGGCAGCTGCCGACTGCTGGCTCTCCGGGTCGGCAGGCTCGCTCAGCCATGGGTTGGCCTCGGTGACGATTTCCTGCTCGATGCGAATCAGTTGCTCGGCGGGTTTGCGGCGAAATGGCAGACGCGAGCCCAGCGAACTGATGACCGCGTCGAAGCGCATCTTGAATGCTGCCGGGCGCTCGATCACCGGAAGTTGGTAGTGGTTCTGGTTGGTGGCATTGAGGTTCACCGCGATGATCAGGTCGCAGTGGCTGGACACCACGGGGACGATCGGCAGCGGGTTGAGAATGCCGCCATCGACCAGCATGCGGTTGCCCTGCATGACGGGCGTGAACAGGCTGGGGATCGCCGCCGAGGCGCGCATGGCCTGGTGCAGGCAGCCTTCCTGGAACCAGATTTCCTGCTGGTTGGTAAGGTCGGCGGCAACGGCTGTGTAGGGGATGCGCAGTTGCTCGATATTCATCTCGCCGACGATCTTGCGAATCTGCCCGAACACCTTGTCTCCGCGGATTGCACCCAGGCGAAAACTAACGTCCACCAGGCGCAGCACGTCGAGGTAGTCGAGGCTTTCTATCCAATGCTTGTATTCATCAAGCTTGCCGGCGGCGTAGATGCCACCGATCACTGCGCCCATGGAACAACCGGCGATGCAGGCGATCTCGTAGCCGCGCCGTTCCACTTCCTCGATCACGCCGATGTGCGCATAGCCTCGCGCACCCCCCGACCCCAGCACCAGCGCCACACGTTTACTCATGACCTTCCCCCGTCACTGTGCCACTCTATGGCAACAATGCACCCATCGGTGCCTGTCCTTCAATGCGCACCGCGCTGGACTACGCTGTTCAGGGCACTTTTCTCATGTTGCGCCGTCGAATTGCCACTGTTCTCCACCTTTGAGGTAACCCCCCGATGAAAGCCTGGATCTGCCTTCCCCTGATTGCCCTGGCCCTGGCTGGCTGCGCAGGCAAGACGGCCTATCGCGACAGCTGTGCGAACCAGCTCGATGCAGCCTGGAAGGAGCTCGACCTGGCCAAGGCCGAAGGCTTCGCCGGTACTGTCAGCTACTCCAAGGCCTTGTCATTGTTGACCGGTGCCAAGACCCAGCAGCAGTTCGAAGGCTTCGAGGGTTGCACCCGCAAGGCCGAGCGAGCGCGTTTCTACATTCGTGAGTCCCGCGCCGGGCGTTGAATAAGGGGGGGCCGATGTCTGCCATGCTCGACCACGTCGTAGCGCAGGTACTGGCTTCGCAGGTACGCCTGCTGGCGTGCCGGGAGCGTTTGGCTGCCGATACCGACAGCGAGGCATTGCATGACCTGCGTACCAGCATGCGCCGCTTGCGTAGCGTGCTACGGCCCTTGCGCGGCCTGCCAGGTATCGAGCAGTTGGAAGATGCCGCCAGGTCCCTGGGTAGCCTGACCACGCCTTTGCGCGACCTCGAGGTGCTGGGTGGGCAGCTTCTGAACGGTGGCTACGTGCAGGAGGGGCAGCGACGCCTGGAGGGCAGGGCGCGAAGGTTCTCCGCCGTCGCCGGCAGTGCGCAACTGACGCGTGTGCTGGCGATTCTCGACCCTTTGCCGTTGTTCCTGCGGGCCGCCAAGCGTGAGGGCCTCGCCCGGTCATTGTCGACCCGCATCGAAAAACGCCTGGACAAACAATGGCGCAAGCTGGGCAAGGCCATCGTCGACCCAGCCCATGACCGTCATCGCCTGCGCCTGCTGATCAAGCGTGTGCGCTATGGGGCCGAGGCCTACCCGCAGCTCGATCGCACCGACAAGAAGCTGCGACGTTTGCTCAAGCGCGCCCAGGGCGACCTGGGTGACTGGCATGACCATGTGCAATGGCTGCTGCAAGTGCCCGGGCATCCTGACCTCGCGCCGCGCCAAGCGGCCTGGGAGGCCGGCTTGTACGAGGCGGAAAAGCGCTCGGACCTTACCCTGGATGCCCTGGCCAAGGCCATTGCGCGTCGATAGTCACTGCAAATGACCGATTTGCGGGCTGGCGTTGCGCCACCTGCTGGTTACTATCGTCCTTGCCCGATCGACGCCAAGGACTTCCTCATGAATTTCCCTCAATTGCTTGATGCCGTGCGCAACACTCCCGACTCGGTAAGCATTCCGGCCGACTGGGCCCAAGGGCGCGCCTCGTTCGGCGGCCTGATGGCTGCGATGGTATTCGAGGCCATGCGTGGGAAGTTGAATGACGCCCGCCCGGTGCGCTCGCTGGCGATCACCTTCGTGGGGCCCGCAGCGCCCGATGTGCCCATTCGCTTCGAGGCAGAGGTGCTGCGTGAAGGCAAGGCGGTCAGCACCTTGCTGGGCCGCGCCGTTCAGGAGGGGCTGGTGGTGACGTTGGTGCAGGGTAGCTTTGGGGCAGGGCGGCCTTCGTCCGTCGAGGTGGCTGCCGCGCCGGCCATCGACATGCAGCCCTTGGAACAATCAGCGCCGGAGCTGCCCTACATCAAGGGCGTGACGCCCGACTTCATGCGCCACGTGGCGTTGCGCTGGGCCGTTGGCGGGTTGCCGTTCAGTGGCAATTCGTCGAGGCAGATGGGGGGCTGGGTGCGTCTGCGCGATGTGCCGCAGGCACCGCTGACCGAGGCGCATCTGCTGGCACTTGTTGATGCCTGGCCACCTAGCCTGATGCCTCACCTCAAGCAGCCGGCAGCCGGCAGCACCCTGACCTGGACCATCGAATTCATCCAACCCGTGGCCAACCTCACCACGTTGGACTGGTGCCGCTACTGTGTCGAGACCGAATACGCCCGTGATGGCTACGGCCATGCAGCGGCAGCCTTGTGGACGGCGCAAGGGGAGTTACTGGCGTTGAGCCGGCAGACGGTGACGGTATTTGCCTGAGGCCTACAAGCGCTGCTCTTGGCGCTGCAGGCCGAACCCTGCGACCAGGGCGATGGCACCTACGGCAAGCTGGGTGAAATCCGCGTTGAACAGCCCGCTCAACAGCAGCAGGGCACCCAGCATGAACAGTGGCACGGCAATCAGGTGCAGTGCCTGACGCTGGTTGTCAGGGCCACCGCGCCAGTGCCAGGCAGATAAATGAAGCAATCGCTTGTTCATGGGCATTTCCTCGCAGTCATGCCCAAAGCTTAGTGCCGGGTTTGGGGGGCGGCCAATCGACGCTGTTTATGGCGGCTATAGCTTGAGCTGGCCAATCGCCTTGTTCAGCTCGCCGGCCAGGGTCGCCAATTCGCTGCTTGTGCTGGCCGAGCCCACGGTCTGCTGCACGGTCTGCTCGGTGACATCGCGGATGCTCACCACCGCCCGATTCATTTCCTCGGCCACCTGGCTCTGCTGTTCGGCGGCCACAGCGATCTGTGTGTTGCTCTCGCGCATCTGCGCTACCGCACCGGTAATTTCCGCCAGCGCAGCCCCGGCCTCCTGGGCCTGGCGCACACAATCGTCGGCCTTGTACGAGCTTTCCTGCATGAACTCCACCGCGTCGCGAGTGCCCGCCTGCAACGCAGATACCATGGCGGTTATTTCATCGGTGGAGCTTTGCACGCGCCTGGCAAGGTTACGTACCTCGTCGGCGACGACCGCGAAGCCACGCCCCAGGTCACCCGCGCGAGCGGCCTCGATGGCCGCATTGAGCGCCAGCAGGTTGGTCTGCTCGGCGATGCTGTGGATCACCCCGACCACACTGTTGATCTTCTGGCTGTCGTCGGCCAGTTGGCGAATCATCTCTGCGGTCTGCTGCACGCCGCTGGACAGCCCGGCGATGGAGTCCTGCACCCGGCCCACCACCTCCTGGCCGCTACCGGCAAGGGTGTCAGCGCTTTGCGAGAGGTCGCGGGTGGCGCCAGCGTGCTGTGCGATGTGGTGCACGGTGGCAGACATTTCGTTGATGGCCGTGGCGGCCTGATCGGTCTCGCTCTGCTGGCCGAGCATGCCGTGGCGTACATCCGCCATGCTCGAGGCCAGGCGCGCTGCGCCGTTATCGAGTTGCGCGGCCGTGTGCGCGACGGTGCTGACCACGCGGTGGTAGGTGGCTTGCATGGCGTTGAAGGCGCCAGCCATCTGCCCGACCTCGTCGCCGCAGGCCAACGGCACGCGGGCCGAAAGGTCGCCGGTCTTCTCCACGTGCAGCATCACGTCCTTGAGAGTGTTGAGCTGGCTGAGCAGGAAGCGGATCAACAACTGCGAGGCGCCTAGCATGGCCAGCATCAGCACCAGCACGCACAGCGCATATTTGCTGAAGCGGTCGAGAAACACCTGGCGCAGGCTGGGCGACTGGGCCAGGACTGCCAGGTGCCGGTCGCCTTGATGAACCACTTGTGCGCCGAGCAGCGGTGTCTCGCCAAGCAGCGTGTCGCTCGGCAGTTCCACCCAGCCCTGCCCGTCACGCAGTATTTCCAGGGGCTCTCCGGCGTGGGCAGGCGTCTGCCCATTCTGCCAGGTGATGAGTTGAGCATTGCTAGGCAGCGGTTGGCCAGCAGGCCAGGCCGACAGCAGCTCAGCCTGGGCGATGGCCTGGGAGCGGGCGGCTTCGGCGCGAGCCTGCTGCTCCAGGTGCACGGCATAAAGCACCAGCAGCAGGGTGGTGACGAACGCCACCGCATTGACGGCCCAGAACTTGTACTTCAAGGAGATATTGCTAAGCCAGGCACCCATGGTAGGTCTTCTCTGAGTTGAGCGGAAACATTATTGGCAAGGTGCCATCATTGTGCTCAGCTACGCAGAGGGTGTCTTGACATGGGTCAACGACTCAACCGAGGTTGAAGAATGCACGTGCCGTCGCGCTGGTATGGGCGGCCGTGTGGGCGATGTCCTCGCCGCGATGCAACGCCACTTCACGCAGTACCTCCGGCAGGAACGCGGGTTCGTTGCGGCCATTTTTCGGCTTCGGCCGCAGGCTGCGGGGCAGCAGGTAGGGTGCATCGGTTTCCAGCATCAGGCGCCCTTCGCCAATATTGCCCACCAGCGGGTGCAGGTGCGTGCCTCGGCGCTCGTCGCAGATCCAGCCGGTGATGCCGATATGCAGGTCCATGTCCAGGTAGGCGAACAGTGCCTGGCGTTCACCGGTGAAGCAATGCACAACGGCGGCGGGAAGGTGGTCGCGGTAGCCCTTGAGGATGTCCAGCAGGCGTTCGCTGGCATCACGCTCGTGCAGAAATACCGGCAGGTGCAGTTCAGCCGCCAGTGCCAGTTGCGCCTCCAGGGCTTTCTCCTGCTGCGGCCGAGGCGAGAAGTCGCGGTTGAAGTCCAGCCCGCATTCGCCTACGGCGCGCGCCCTGGGGTGGCTTAGCAACTGACGCAGGCTGCGCTCGCTGGCGGTGTCCCAACGGCTGGCATCATGGGGGTGCACGCCAGCGGTGGCATAAAGGTGCTTACCGTCTTCGTCGAGCTGCTCGCACAACGCCAGGGCCTGTTCGCTGACCGCAAGGCTGGTGCCGGTCAGGACCATCTGCACCACGCCCGCAGCCACCGCGCGCTCCACGATGGACGCCTGCTGGTCGTGGAAACTGCTGTTGGTCAGGTTGACGCCGATATCGATCAGTTGCATGGTGCTACCTCGAGCCGCAGGGCCGGCCAGCATAGCAAAAACCGGGATACCTAGAAAAAACCAAGAACTTCAAACGTTTGCCATGGTCAGTTGCCGTCATTTATCACGGAGCGATCAGTGCGCGACCTGCGCAGACGGCTCCTGCCACCAGCCCTCGGACGCCTTTCCTTCATGCTGCGAATTGTTCTGACCACGCTGATGCTTTCGCTGGCGGTCACCGGCCTGGCTAACGCCCAGCAACCGGGGCCTCATATCGTGCCAGCCAGCCAGGCGCGTGACCTTGCGCAGATACGCGCGAGCAAGGTGTTGCGGGTGCTGGTCAACCAGAGCCGCAACAGCTCCGGCGAGGTCAAGGGCGAGCCTGTCGGGGTCGAATACTATCGCCTGCGCGCCTTGGAGCACTACCTCAATGCGCGAGTAGGTGATGGTGAGGAGCTCAGCGTCAAGCTCGTCCCCCGCGCCAAGGAACAACTGCTTCTGGCCCTGGAACGCGGCGAGGGCGACCTGGCGGCGCCCGGTGAGCTGATCGACCCGGCATTGGCAGGGGGCGTGAGTGCCAGTGCGCCGGTGGTCGACCAGGTGCAATTGATGCTGGTGGGGCGCAAGGGCGAGCGGGGTTTCAGCCGGGTCGAGCAGTTGTCCGGGCGTACTGTCGTACTGACCAGCGCCAGTGCGGCTGGGGCGGTGATCCAGCAGGCCAACCAGCAGTTGGCGCTGCGCAAGCGTGCACCGATCAAGGTCGAATGGGCCGACCCGACGCTGGCGGTAGAGGATGTGCTGGAGATGGTCCAGGCAGGTATCTACCACCTGACCGTGGTGGAGCGCCCCATTGCCCAGCGCTGGGCGCGAGTGATGCCGCGCCTGCGCCTCGACACCCAGTTGCGCCTGGGCCAGGCACAAGCGATCCGCTGGTACGTCCGGCGCGATGCCAACACCTTGCAGACCACCGTCGACCACTTCCTGGCAGGTTATCGCGCCCCCGACAACCAGGACGCCGCATTCGAGCGTATCTACCGACGTCAGTACCGGGTACACGATCCTCTGGCGCGCAGGGACCGCCAGCGCCTCGAGGCGGTGCGCCCGGTGTTGCAGAAGCACGCCGCAGACCAGCAGTTCGACTGGTTGAACCTGGCGGCACTGGCGTTCAAGGAGTCCACCCTCGACCCCAAGGCGCGTGGCATGGGTGGGGCTCACGGCTTGATGCAGATCACACCTTCGGCAGCACAGCGAGTGGGTGTGAGCAATACCGCCAGCGTCGATGGCAATGTGCAGGCCAGTGCCCGCTACCTGGCGTTGCTTCGCCGCAAGTTCTTCGCCAGCCCGCAGCTCAACGAGCGTGAACGCATGGCTTTCATATTGGCTGCGTACAATCTCGGGCCGGAGCGGGTCCAGGCCATGCGCGCCGAGGCGCGGCGCCGGGGGCTAAACGGTAACCAGTGGTTCTTTCAGACCGAAAGGGTAGCCATGGAGCAGGTGGGCATGGGGCCGGTGAATTTCGTCAACAGCGTGAACAAGTACTTCCTGGCGTTCAATCGCGAGCGGACATCGCTGGAGCGAACCGTAAAGCGATGATGTATCTATATATTCGATTATTATTCAGCGCATTTTGCGGTTTTCTTATTCGTTAGCTTGGTTAATATGGCGTCCATTCCCACCAAACACACCAAGGAAGCTTGCAACATGAACTCTTCGATCACCGCACTGTTCGCCACTCGCGCTGGTTTCGGCCTGAGCATCGTCCGTATCCTGATTGGCGTCATCTTCATGGCCCATGGCGCGCAGAAACTGTTCGGCATGTTCGGTGGCTACGGTCTCGAAGGCACCGGGCAGTGGATGGAAAGCATCGGCCTGGCGCCGGGCTACCTGATGGCGTTGCTGTCCGGTGGAGTCGAATTCTTTGGCGGCCTGGCCCTGGTGATCGGCCTGCTGGCCCGTCCTGCGGCGCTGGGCCTGGGAGTTCTGCTGGTCGTGGCGATCGTCTCGGTGCACTTCGACAATGGCCTGTTCATGTCCAACAACGGCTACGAGTTCGGCCTGGCGCTGCTGGGCGGCACCCTGGCGGTACTGTTCGAAGGGGCAGGGCGGTTGTCGCTGGACCGCCTGATCGCTCGCTGACACACCCCTGCAATACCCGAACGGCAAGCTGCAAGTGAAAGCCCACTTGCAGCTTGCCGTTCGACCCTCTACGATACCGCTTGCGCCGATTTAAACAGCTACTTGCGGGGCGCAGGGCAACCTGACGGGTTATCCGAAATACCGCTAAAGCGCTGGTTCGGTGACGCCTCCCACCGCTGCCCAGCGGGTTTTGCGAGGCGGAGATATCTCCATGAGCTGTCCACGTACCAGTGTTTTCCTCACCCCCCTGCCTGCCCACCAGGCTGCCCGGACACCGCGCATTCTGCTCGGTGGCCAGCATCAACCGACCCTCCTGCGTAATCTCGATGGCTTGTCGCGACGCAAGGGCCAGGCCCGAGCCTTCCTGATCCAGTTCGCCGAGACCCCGTGCAACCTCGCCCAGTATGGCAGTGACCGCTTCGACCTTGCGGTGATCCAGGCACCCAGCGCCGACGAGGCCGGCGAAGTTATCGCCCAGCTCACCCGCATCGCTCGCCAGGGCCTCATCACCCGCGCCTGAGCGGGCGTGTAGGCCGCCACGTTTTTGGTTAAGCTCGGTGCCCCGGCAGGCCGAAGTCGCTTGCCGTGGATGCGCTGAGGAGAAGCCGGCTTGAGCACCAACATCATCACCACCGAAGGTCACGAAGCTCTGAAGAAGGAGCTCGACCACCTGTGGCGTGTCTATCGTCCTGAAATCACCCAGAAGGTGGCCTGGGCCGCCTCCCTGGGCGATCGCAGCGAGAATGCCGACTACCAGTACAACAAGAAGCTGCTGCGCGAGATCGATAGGCGCGTGCGCTACCTGCGCAAGCGCCTGGAAGACGTCAAGGTGGTTGCCTATTCGCCGCAGCAGGAAGGCAAGGTGTTCTTCGGTGCCTGGGTCGAGATAGAGAACGATGAAGGCGAGACCCTGAATTTCCGCATCGTCGGCTATGACGAGATATACGGACGCAACGACTACATCTCCATCGACTCGCCCATGGCACGCGCCCTCCTCAAGAAAGAGGAGGGCGATGAGGTGGTGGTGCACACGCCGACCGGCGAGGCGAGTTGGTACATCAACCGGATCCGCTACGGCGCCTAGGCTTCACGCAGTACGCTCAGCGGCGTCGCATTCAGCGCCCGTCGCGTGCCGAACACGCCCGCACCACCTACCAGCAACGCACCTGCCAGCGGCAACACCAGCAGCCAAGGATGAGGTGCCCAGTGCAGGTCGAAGGCGTAGCGATACAGCACCAGGGTGATGAGTTCGCAACCCAGTGCCGCCAGCAAGCCGCTGGCGGCGCCGAGCAGCCCGAACTCGATACGTCGCGCCTTTACCAGCAATGGACGCCCCGCGCCGAGGGCGCGTAGCAGGGCGCCCTGACGAATACGTTCATCAAGGGTCGCCTGGAGCCCGGCGAACAGCACCGCCAGTCCAGCAGCCAGCACGAACAACAGCACGTACTCCACGGCCAGAGTGACCTGGGCCAGGATGCTGCGCAATTGGCCGAGCAGGGCGTCTACCTGAAGAATGGTCACGGCCGGGAAGGCTCGCGACAGCGCCACCACATCCACATCGTGCCCAGGCGCCAGATAGAAGCTGGTCAGGTAGGTGGCGGGCAGGCCTTGCAGGGTGCCGGGTTGGAAGATCATGTAGAAGTTCGGCTGGAAGCTGTCCCAATGCACGCTGCGCAGGCTGCTGACCTTGGCCTGGCGCTGCTGGCCGCCGATGTCGAAGGTCAGCAGGTCGCCCAGTTGCAACTTGAGGCTTGCCGCAAGCTCCGACTCCACTGAGACGCCGGGTGGGCCATTCTCTGCTGGGGCATCCTGCCACCAGTTGCCAGCGGTCAAGGCATTGCCCGGCGGTAACTCGGCTGCCCAGGTCAGGCTGAGGTCGCGTTGCACCGCGCGATCCCCCGTGGATTCCTTGCTGACGATCTGCTGGACTGGCTGCTCGTTGATATGGGTCAGGCGCCCGGGAATGACCGGGTAGAGCGGTGCCGACCGGGCGTTGACCTCGCGCAGGCGCTGGATGAAGGGTTCGCGCTCGTCCGGCAGGATGTTGAGGGCGAAGTGGTTGGGTGCATCCTTGGGCAACTGCGCCTGCCAGTTGTCCAGCAGTTCGGCGCGCAGCAGCGCCACCAGGGCCATCGCCAGCAGAATCAGGCCAAATGCCAGGGCCTGGCCGGCAGCGGCCAGCGGGTGGCGCAGCAGCTGGCCCAGGCCCAGGCGCCAGGCTAGCGGCGCCCCGCCCAGCAGGCGCCGCAGGCTACGCAAGCCGAGCAGCAGCAGGCCACCCAGCACGATGGCGGCGAGCAGCCCACCGCCGAGCAGGGCGAAGGTCAGCAGCAGGTCGAGGCTCAGGCGCCACATGATCAGGCCCAGGGCGAACAGGGCAGCGCCATACACCAGCCAACTGCTCGGTGGCACGGGCAGCAGGTCGCGACGCAGTACCCGCAGCGGCGGAACCCGGCCCAGCGCTGCCAGCGGGGGCAAGGCGAACCCGGCCAGTGCAACCAGCCCGGTGCCGACGCCGGCCAGTGCCGGGATGATGCCGCCAGGCGGTACCGTGCTGGGCAGCAGCCCCTCGAGCAGCTTGAACAGCCCAAGCTGTGCCAGCCAACCCAATATTGCACCGGCGACGGCTGCGGCGAGGCCGAGCATGGCCAGTTGCAGGCAATACAGCCCCAGCGCCTGGTGCCGGGACAGCCCCAGGCAACGCAACAGCGCGCTGGCGTCCAGGCGTCGCGCAGCATAGCGGCTGGCCGACAGGGCTACGGCGACCCCGGCCAGCAACACCGCGACCAGGCTGGCCATGTTCAGGTAGCGTTCGGCACGCCCCAAGGCGCCGCCGATCTGTCGGTTGCCATCGCGAGTGTCGAGCAGGCGCTGGTTGGCGGCCAGCGTCTTTTCTGCGTCTTGTCGATAGCTGGCCAAGCTGTCCGGCTCGCCGCGCCAGAGGTCGCGGTAGGTCACCCGGCTACCGGGCTGCACCACCCCGGTGGCGTCCAGGTCGGCAAGGTTCATCAGCACCCTGGGCGTGAGGCTATAGAAGTTGCCGGCGCGGTCTGGCTCATAGGTCAGTACCCGCGTCATGCGTAGCGTCTTCATGCCGACGTCGATGCTGTCACCCATTGCCAGGCCCAGCGCGGCCAGCAGCCGAGGTTCGACCCATGCCTCGCCAGGCGCAGGGCCGCCGTCCGGTGTTTCTGCGCCGTAGGGCGCCTCGGCACTGCGCAATTGGCCACGCAGGGGGTAGGCATTGTCAGCGGCCTTGATGCTCGACAGCTGGATGCCTGCGTCGGTGCCGACCACGCTGGTGAACTCCACGACCTGCGCATGTTGCAGGCCCAGCGCCTTGCCAGCGGCAACCTGCGCCTGCTGGGAGGGCGAGGAGCCTTGCAGCACCAGGTCGGCAGCCAGGAATTCGCTGGCCCGCAACTGCATGGCGCCGTTCAGGCGTGCGCCGAAGTAGCCGATGGCGGTGCTGGCGGCCACGGCCACCAGCAAGGCAAAGAACAGGACCCGTACCTCGCTGGCGCGGGCATCGCGCAGCAGTTGGCGCAGGGCCAGGGCGCACAGGTGAAGGAAGGGCAGGCGGGTCATCAGGGCTCCAGGGGCGCCACCAGGCGGCCAGCGTCCAGGCGGATGAGGCGGCGGCAGCGCTTGGCCAGGCGCTCGTCGTGGGTCACCAGTACCAGTGTGGTACCGCGCTCCTTGTTCAGCTCGAACAACAGGTCGCTGATTCGCTCACCGGTGTGGCTGTCGAGGTTACCCGTGGGTTCGTCGGCGAACAGCACCGCAGGCTGGGCGGCAAAGGCCCGGGCGATCGCCACCCGTTGTTGCTCACCGCCCGAGAGCTGGCGCGGGGTGTGGGTCAGGCGCTGGCCCAGGCCGACTCGCTCGAGCAACTCGCGGGCGTGTTCGCGGGCGTCGCGGCGGCCGTCCAGTTCCAGGGGCAGCATGACGTTCTCGAGGGCGTTGAGGCTGTCGAGCAGCTGGAATGACTGGAACACGAAGCCTACGTGCTCGGCGCGCACCCGGGCGCGTTGGTCCTCGTCCAGCGGGCCGAGGTCGTGGCCGGCGAGGATGACGTTGCCGGCGCTGGGCTGGTCGAGACCTGCAAGCAGACCCAGCAGGGTCGACTTGCCGGAGCCCGAGGCACCGACGATGGCCAGGCTGTCGCCTTGGTCGAGGGCGAGCGAAAGCGCGTGAAGGATGGTCAGGTCGCCTTCCGCGCTGGGAACCACTTTGCTAAGGTTCTGCGCAACGAGAATGCTGGGGCTCATGGAGAATCCGATGCGAGTGTGGTGGTTGAGTGCCGGCCTGGCCCTGTATTGCCTGGCCCAGAGTGCGGCGGCGGGAACATTGCTGGTCGTTGGCGATAGTATCAGCGCCGGTTTTGGCCTGGATACCCGGCAGGGGTGGGTTTCCCTGTTGCAAAAGCGCCTGCAGGAGCAGGGTTTCGACGACAAGGTGGTCAATGCGTCCATCTCCGGCGATACCAGCGCAGGCGGCCAGGCGCGGCTGCCTGCGCTGCTTGCAGAGCACAAGCCACACCTGGTGGTACTGGAGTTGGGTGGCAACGACGGCCTGCGCGGCCAGCCTCCCCAGCAATTGCAACAAAATCTTGCTTCGATGATCGATCGCTCCCGTGCGGCCGGGGCCAAGGTGGTGTTGCTGGGCATGCGCCTGCCGCCGAACTATGGCGTGCGTTATACAACGGCGTTCGCCCAGGTGTACGAGCAGTTGGCAACGCAGAAACAGGTGCCTTTGGTGCCGTTCTTCCTTGAAGGCGTGGGCGGCGTGCCGGAGCTGATGCAGGCCGATGGCATCCACCCTGCGCAAGGGGCCCAGCAGCGCTTGCTGGAAAATGCCTGGCCGGCGATAAAACCCTTGCTCTGACGCTTTTATCGGGCGCGGCTTTCGGCTAATGTTGCGCGCCCCCGATTGGAGCCCCCGATGCCGCGTCCCGCCTGGTCCCTCTATGCCTACCAACTGATCGAGCCCGATGAGCAGCTCGATCTGTTTGCGTGCCAGGAAGTGCGGGTGCATCTGGTTGCCCGGCAGCTCGAGCTTGGCGCGCCCGTCGATCGAACGTTGTGCGGTGGCCTGTTGCCTGCCCAGCCGCGCTGGTCAGGGGTGGAGCGCACGGTGTATCGCGACGGCCGGCTGTGCCCGCTGTGCAAGGCGATACTCGAGGCCCAGCGATGCGGTACGCGTCCGGTCTGGCCGGAACTCTGAGCCACCTTTCATCATCTGAAACGTCTACAGGCCGCGGTGACGCCTCCCGCTGCCCTCGGGCCGGGTGTACAATCTCCCATCTTGACCACCTTTCGAAGGATTTACCGGATGTTGCCGCGCTTCTCCGCCGTCACCCGTTGCCTGTCCCTGGCCGCTCTGCTGATGACCGGCCCTGTTGTCGCGCTGGAGCTGCCGCTGCCGCCCCCGGGTGAGGACGTTGTGGGGCAGGTCCGGGTGATAAAGGCCAAGTACGAGGACACCTTCGCCGACATCGGCACGGCCAACGACCTCGGCTACCTGGAAATGATCGCCGCCAACCCAGGGGTCGACCCGTGGTTGCCGGGCGCAGGCACCGAGATCATCCTGCCGACCCGCTACGTCCTGCCGCCAGGCCCCCGTGAAGGCATCGTCATCAACCTGGCCGAGTATCGCTTGTACTACTACCCGAAAGGGCAGAACGTGGTGCATACCTTCCCGCTGGGTATTGGTCGCGAAGGCTGGGGTTCACCGGTCGCCAACACCAAGATCACCGCCAAGACACCAAACCCGACCTGGACGCCCCCGGCTTCGATCCGCGCCGAGCACGCCGCCGATGGCGATATCTTGCCCGCCGTGGTGCCTGCCGGCCCGGACAACCCACTGGGCCCGTTCAAGTTCACCCTCGGCTTGCCCAGTTACCTGATCCACGGCTCTAACAAGAAGTTCGGTATCGGCATGCGCACCAGCCATGGCTGCTTCCGCATGCTCAACAACAATGTGCTGGAGTTGGCCAAGATGGTGCCGGTCGGCACCCCGGTGCGTATCATCAACGAGCCCTACAAGTTCGGTGTGAGTACTGGCAAGGTCTACCTCGAGGCGCACACGCCGTTGGATGACCATGGCGATCCCTCGGTTGTCGACAAGCACACCGCAGTCATCAATGCGCTGCTCAAGCGTGAAGACCTGGCCAATAACCTGCGCATGAACTGGGACATGGTACGTGACGTGGTTGCCGCTGAAGATGGCATGCCAGTAGAGATTGCCGTACCGGTCAACGCTGAAGGTGCTGCGCCGATGGTCTCGAGCATTCCGCCGGAACTGCAATAGCGCGTGCTGCGCTACCTGAAAGGCCTGCCTTAGTGCAGGCTTTTTTGTTTGCCGATTTTTTGCGCTGGTAATAAAAAAGCCGACCCACAAGTGGGTCGGCTTCTTAACAATCCGTGAGGATTATTACTTGCGGCTGGCTTTGTCCAGCATGCGCAGAGCGCGCTCATTGGCTTCGTCAGCGGTCTGCTGAGCCTTCTGAGCGGCCGCCAGAGCGTCGTCAGCCTTACGGTAGGCTTCGTCTGCACGGGCTTGAGCGCGAGCTGCTGCGTCTTCGGTAGCAGTCAGACGGGCTTCGGTTTCTTTCGATACGCTGCTGCAACCGGTAGCCAGAACTGCGGCCAGAGCCAGAGCAGAGAATTTCAGAACGTTGTTCATCGTGTTCCCCTTCAAGGACTTTCTATTTAAATAGCCATCTCTCGGAAAAGAGAAACTGGCCGGTGTACATAGTACCCATTACTTGTAGTAAGTAAACTGACAGAGCGCAAGAACTGCAAAAAAAATGCTGCCAAGGGCCGCGCGTGACAAGGTGTGTAGCAAAATTGTGAAAGCGTTCGCGCAGCGGTCGCAAGCGACTGTACTAACAGAAACTTTTTGTTGAACTAACAGTGACTCTGGTGGTCTTTCAGCGTCTTAAAGCAAGAACATCCGGCGTACTGTTTTGCCGCGGCCTTTCACAGCACCGAAGGGCGCAGCCATGGATTTTTACCTGCCTGCACCTTGAGCAATCCCGCTTGGGCCGCCTACTATTTGGGATGGCACCAGGCGCAGAACGTTTCGTGTCGTGCCGCTGTCGAAGGGGCATGAAGTGGCGTAGAGGTACCTCCGCCGGATAAACCATCGGTTAAGGTAAAGGCCTGCCAAGTCAGGCCTGCGAGGAGTAGTGATGAGCGAAGCGCTGACCATCCACCATGACCAGGCCGGTCATCAGTTCGAGACCAACGTGGACGGTCACCGTGCCTACCTGACCTACATGGACCTGGGCAAGCAGACGCTGGATATCTACCGCACCTTCGTGCCGAATGCCTTGCGCGGTCGCGGCATCGCCGCCGCGCTCACCGAAAAGGCCCTGGAGTATGCCGAGCAGATGGGCTACACGGTGATTCCTTCGTGCTCCTACGTCGAGCGCTACATGGAGCGGCACCAGCGCCACTCCACCAAGGCCTGAACCCTACGCACACGAAAACGCCGGGCATTGCCCGGCGTTTTTCATTCCAGCCCTGCTCAGCTGCGCTGGCGCTTGGGCAGCACGTCCTTGAGCTTGGCATGCATGCTGCGCAAGGTTTTCTCGGTGGCGGCCCAGTCGATGCAGGCGTCGGTGACGGAGACGCCGTACTGCAACTCGTCGAGGTTCTTCGGAATGGCCTGGCAGCCCCAGTTCAGGTGGCTTTCGACCATCAAGCCGATGATCGACTGGTTGCCTTCGAGGATCTGGTTGGCCACGTTCTCCATGACCAGCGGTTGCAGGGCAGGGTCCTTGTTGGAGTTGGCGTGGCTGCAGTCGACCATGATGTTGGCCTTGATCTTCGCCTTTGCCAGGTCCTGCTCGCACAAGGCGACGCTGACCGAATCATAGTTGGGCTTGCCGTTGCCACCGCGCAGCACCACGTGGCCGTAGGCGTTGCCCTTGGTGGTGACGATGGACACGCCGCCTTCCTGGTTGATGCCAAGGAAGCGGTGCGGCTTGGAGACCGATTGCAGGGCGTTGATCGCCACGGTCAGGCCGCCGTCGGTGCCGTTCTTGAAGCCGACTGCCGAGGACAGGCCCGAGGCCATTTCCCGGTGGGTCTGGGATTCGGTGGTGCGTGCACCGATCGCCGACCAGCTGATCAGATCCTGCAGGTACTGCGGGGAAATCGGGTCGAGGGCTTCGGTGGCGGTAGGCAGGCCCATTTCGGCCAAGTCCAGCAGCAGCTTGCGACCGATGTGCAGGCCGTCCTGAATCTTGAACGAGTCGTCCAGGTACGGGTCGTTGATCAGACCTTTCCAGCCGACCGTGGTGCGCGGTTTTTCGAAATACACGCGCATTACCAGGTACAGGGTGTCTGAGACTTCCTCGGCCAGCACCTTGAGGCGCTCGGCGTATTCGTGGGCGGCCTTGATGTCGTGGATCGAGCAGGGGCCTACCACGACGAACAGGCGATGGTCCTTGCCGTCGAGGATGTTGCGCACCACTTCGCGGCCGGCAGTCACGGTCTGCAGGGCCTTGGCGCTGAGGGGAAGTTCCGTCTTGAGCTGATCAGGGGTGATCAGGGTCTCGTTGGAGGCAACGTTGAGGTCATCGATCGGTAAATCAGCCATCGTGTTACTCGTCAGGTCACGGGTGCCGGCCGCCAGCAATCCCCGTGCGGCCCAGCAGCAGATTGTTCGCAGCGGGGAGCCGAACCTTAGCGCGTTACAGGGGGCGCGACAATGGGCTAGCCCTTGTCTACAGGGGGTTTTTGCCGTTTTCCGTACTGGGCGGGTCGCTTGCTTGGCGCTAGCATGTGCAGCGTCGGCTGATAAGCGGTCGACACCCTACATCCAGACAGGAGCAAGGCATGGGCTCTCACAACCCCCGTATCGGCATCATCGGCAGCGGCGCCATCGGTGGCTTCTATGGCCTGATGCTGGCCCGCGCCGGCTTCGATGTGCATTTTCTGCTGCGCAGCGAGTTCAGCACCGTGCAGGCCAATGGCCTGACCGTGAACAGTGACGTCCATGGCCAACTGCATATGAATGTGCAGGCCTACGCCAGTGCCTCCGATATGCCGCCGTGCGACTGGCTGCTGGTGGGGACCAAGGCCACCAGCAATGTCGAGGTGGCGCCGCTGATCGTCCAGGCTTGTGCACCGGGGGCCAAGGTTGTGCTGCTGCAGAACGGCCTGGGCGTGGAAGAGCAACTGCGCCCGGCATTGCGCGCGGACCTGCACCTGCTCGGCGGCCTGTGCTTCATCTGCGTCAACCGCGAGGCTCCCGGGGTGATTCGCCACCAGGCGCTGGGCGCGGTCAACCTGGGGTATCACAGCGGTCCGGGCGAAGCCGCTGCCGCAGTGCTGGAGCAGGGCGCGGCGTTGTTCCGCGCTGCGGGCATAGATTCCCAGCCCATGGACAACCTGGGCCAGGCGCGCTGGCAGAAACTGGTGTGGAATGTGCCCTATAACGGCCTGTCGGTGCTGTTGCAGGCCGGCACCACACCGCTGATGAACGACCCTGGCAGCCGCGCGTTGGTCCGCGCACTGATGGCCGAGGTGGTGCAGGGCGCCAGTGCCTGTGGCCACGTGCTGCCCGATGGCTATGCCGAGCACCTTTTCCGCCTTACCGAGCAGATGCCCGACTACTGGCCCAGCATGTACCACGATCATGCCCAGCGGCGCCCACTGGAATTGCAGGCGATCTATGGCGAACCGCTGGCCCGTGCCCGCGAGGCCGGTTGCAGCCTGCCGCGCATCGAAGCGTTGTACCAGGCGCTGGCCTTCATCGACCGACGCAACCAGTCGTCCTGACCCCTGCATGCCTTGCCGCCCGTGCCCTCTAGCGCTGGATGGCCGGGCGCTGCGGCATGGCGCTGCTAAGCTGAAGCTTGCCCTGCCGCTGCGGCAGTCGAGGAGGTCGAATGATCCGTTCCATGCTGTATGCCTCTGACCTCGGCGTCTATGCGCCCTTCGTGATGCAGCACGCCCTGGCCCTGGCGCGCTCGTTCGGTGCGGAGTTGTATGTGATCCATGCGGTCGAGCCGATGGGCCAGTTTGCCGAGTCCCTCCTGCAAAGCTACCTCGACGAGCAGACCCTTGATGAGCTGCACAGCGAAGGCGTCAACACGGTGATGGCCAATATCGAGCAGCGGGTACTGGAGAACTTCCGCGATGAGTTGGGCGAAGCGGCCGACCTCGCCCTGATACGCGCGGTGCGGGTACGCCAGGGCGACCCGGCCCAGGTGATTCTCGAACAGGCCCAGCGTCTGGCGGTCGACCTGCTTGTATTCGGCAGCCATAGCCACGGCGCGGGGGTCGATGTGCCGATCGGCCGTACGGCAGTGCGGCTGTTGCAACTGTCATCGGTGCCGGTCTACATGGTGCCTCTGGCTCAGCATTTGGGGCGTAGGAAAGGGTGAAGCTGGCAGTAAGCCATTTCCGCTGATCGTAACAAAATAGTTCTAGATTTATTTCTCTTACCACTAATATAGTTATAAATCGTCGCTGCCAGCAGCCGGTGACCTACCGCTGATTTGAGGGATATCTATGAAGCTCCAACAACTGCGCTACATCTGGGAAGTGGCGCACCATGACCTCAACGTCTCCGCGACTGCGCAGAGCCTCTACACCTCGCAACCCGGCATCAGCAAGCAGATCCGCCTGCTCGAGGACGAACTGGGGGTCGAAGTCTTCGCCCGCAGTGGCAAGCACCTGACCCGCGTCACCCCGGCTGGCGAGCGCATCATCAATACGGCTGGCGAGATCCTGCGCAAGGTCGAAAGCATCAAGCAGATCGCCCAGGAATTCTCCAACGAGAAGAAGGGCACGCTGTCCATCGCCACCACCCACACCCAGGCACGTTACGCGCTGCCACCGGTGATCAGCAGCTTCATCAAGCAATACCCGGAAGTCGCCCTTCATATGCACCAGGGCTCGCCGATGCAGATTGCCGAGATGGCGGCCGATGGCACGGTCGATTTTGCCATCGCCACCGAAGCGCTGGAGCTGTTCGGCGACCTGATCATGATGCCGTGCTACAAGTGGAACCGCTGCGTGGTCGTGCCTCAGGGGCACCCGCTGACCAAGCTGCCGAAGCTGACTCTGGAAGCCGTGGCGGAATACCCGATCGTGACCTACGTGTTCGGTTTCACCGGCCGCTCCAAGCTCGACGAGGCGTTCAACCACCGCGGTCTGACGCCCAAGGTGGTATTCACGGCAGCCGATGCCGACGTGATCAAGACCTACGTACGTCTGGGCCTGGGTGTGGGGATCGTGGCCAAGATGGCCGTCGATACCAAGCTCGACAGCGACCTGGTGTGCCTGGATGCCAGCGAGCTGTTCGAGGCCAGCATCACCAAGATAGGCTTCCGCCGCGGTACCTTCCTGCGCGGCTTCATGTGCGATTTCATCGAGAAGTTCGCGCCGCACCTGACCCGTGAAGTGATGGCCAAGGCCATCCAGTGTCACAACAAGCAGGAGCTCGAGGAGCTGTTCGAAGGCGTCGAACTGCCCGTGCACTGATTGCATAGGCACAAAAAACCGGCCGCTCGGCCGGTTTTTTTGTGCCTGTGCAATCAGGCCTTGCTGATCAGGTTGCCGGCATGCAGCCCGCACTCCTTCTGGGTGGCTTCCTCCCACCACCAGCGACCCTCGCGCTCGTGCTGGTTGGGCAATACCGGGCGCGTGCAGGGTTCGCAGCCGATGCTGATGAAGCCGCGCTCGTGCAGGCTGTTGTAGGGCAGTTCGAGCATGCGAATGTAGCCCCAGACTTCCTCGCTGGTCATCTGGGCCAGTGGGTTGAATTTGTAAAGGGTGCGCTCGGGCGTGGAAAACGCGCTGTCGATTTCCAGTGCGGCTACCTGGCTGCGAGTGCCTGGGCTCTGGTCGCGCCGCTGGCCGGTGGCCCAGGCGCGGACGGTCGAGAGCTTGCGGCGTAGTGGCTCGATCTTGCGGATACCGCAGCACTCGCCGTGGCCGTCCTTGTAGAAGCTGAACAGCCCCTTTTCCTTGACGAACGGGTCGAGCTTGTCGCGGTCAGGGCTGAGGATCTCGATCGGCAGCTGGTACTGCTCGCGCACCTGGTCGATGAAACGGTAGGTTTCCGGGTGCAGGCGGCCGGTGTCGAGGCTGAACACCTTCACCTGCTTGTTCAGCTTCCAGGCCATGTCTACCAGCACCACGTCTTCGGCGCCGCTGAAGGAAATCCACAGGTCGTCGCCGAAGTGTTCGAAGGCGAGCTTGAGGATGTCCTGGGGGGACTTGTTGGCATAGGTCGCTGCCAAGGCGGCGACGTCGAAGGGTTGGCTCATCAGGCGGCTTCCATCTGTGTATGGCGCTGTGCGCTCGTAATGCTGCGATGGTAACAAAAAATGCCAAGGTAGACGCTGTGCCCGTGCCGGGCTCAGAGGCTTTGCAGCGTCTGCATCAGCACCCGCACCTTGGCGATCGACTCTTCGTATTCCGCTTCCCACTGGGAATCTGCCACCACCGCGCCGCCTCCCCAGCAGCACACCTGGCCATCCTTGACCAGCAGGCTGCGGATGGCGATGGAGCTGTCCATCTCGCCACGCACGTCCACATATAGCAGCGACCCGCAATACAGGGCCCTGCGCGTGGGCTCCAGCTCGTCGATGATCTGCATCGCGCGGATCTTCGGCGCGCCGGTGATCGAGCCGCCGGGGAAGCTGCCGGCGATCAGGTCCAGGGCGTCCTTGTTCGCCGCCAGTTGGCCGGTCACGCTGCTGACCAGGTGGTGCACATTCGGGTAGCTCTCCAGGCTGAACAGCTCTGGCACCTTCACCGAGCCGACTTCGCAACTGCGCCCCAGGTCGTTGCGCAGCAGGTCGACGATCATCAGGTTTTCCGAACGGTCCTTGGGGCTGGCGAGCAGTTCGGTGGCGTTGCGAGCATCCTCGGCTGGGTCTGCGGCGCGCGGGCGGGTGCCCTTGATCGGGCGGGTTTCCACGCGTCCCTGGCTGACCTGGATGAAGCGCTCCGGGGAAAAACTCAGCAGCGCGCTGCCGTCGGCCAGTTGCTGGAAGCCCGAGAACGGGGTTGGGCATGCCTGGCGCAGGGCCTGGTAGGCGTGCCAGGGGTCGCCCTGGCAGGGGGCACGGAAGCGCTGGGTGAGGTTGATCTGGTAGCAGTCGCCAGCGTGGATGTAGCGCTGCACCTGGTCGAAGGCTGCCTGGTATTGCGCGGGCTGAAGGTCGCCGCGCATCGGCGCGAGCAAGGCGAAGTGGCTGTGTGGCTCGGCGTGTGTTGTCTTGAACAGCTGTACCAGGCGTTCGCGTTCGGTGTTGGGAAGGCTGGGGTGAAAGACCAATTGGGTGGTGCGCAGGTGATGGTCGCTGACCAATGCCCAGGCGTAGAGCCCAAGCAAGGCGTCCGGCAGGAGAAGATCGTCGCTGGCGTGTTCTGGCAGTTGCTCCAGGCGCCGGCCGAAATCGTAGCTGAGGTAACCTATCAGCCCACCGGCAAAGGGCAGCTCCAGGCCTTCGGGCAGGTCGGCATGGCCAAGGCTATCGAGAGCCACGCGCAAACGGTGCAGGTACGCCGTGCCGCTTTCCCCGTCGCTTGCCTGGAACTGCTGCAGCGGCCAGGCGCTGAGCAGATCGAAGCGTCCGCGCTCGGCAACCGGGCGGGCGCTGTCCAGCAGGATTGCGCCTGGGGCTCGGCGCAGGCGGCTGAAATACAGCGCGGGGTCGGCTTGGTAGGGCAGGGGGTGCAGCGTACAGGTCGGCATGCGCGTGGACGGTGATGACAAAGCGAGGAGGGCGATTGTAGACCTGTGCGGTAAATGCGCCTAGCACTGGGGGCGACATTCGGATGCCGGTGCGGGACTTGGGCCGCTGCGCGGCCCTGTCCGTCAGACTGTGTGGACGTGGCCGAACAGGCCCTGGGCGACTTTCACCCGCTGCTCGACGCTTTCGCTGGCGCCGTCCTTGGCCAGCGCCTCGAGGTGCGCCTCGATGGCGTGGGTGCGTTGGGTCAGGCCGCAGTCGTTGGCGATCTGGATGTTCAGGCCAGGGCGGGCGTTGAGTTCGAGAATCAACGGGCCCTTGTCCTGGTCCAGCACCATGTCCACGCCGATGTAACCCAGGCCGCACAGCTCGTAGCAGCTGGCGGCAAGCTTCATGAAGCCATCCCAGTTCGGCAACTGCACGCCATCCACCGCGTTGGTGGTATCGGGGTGCTTGCTGATGATCCTGTTCAGCCAGGTGCCGCGCAGGGTCAGGCCGGTGGCCAGGTCCACGCCCACGCCGATGGCGCCCTGGTGCAGGTTGGCCTTGCCGCCGGACTGACGGGTCGGCAGGCGCAGCATGGCCATGACCGGGTAGCCCATCAGCACGATGATGCGGATATCCGGCACGCCTTCGTAACTGATGCTCTTGAAGATCTGGTCCGGGGTCACGCGGTATTCGATCAGTGCGCGGTCGCGGTGGCCGCCCAGCGAATACAGGCCGGTGAGGATGCTGGAGACCTGGTGCTCGATTTCCTCGTGGCTGATGATCTTGCCGGACACCGTACGGTAGCGATCCTCGAAGCGGTCGGCGATCACCAGGATGCCGTCACCGCCAGCACCCTGGGCCGGCTTGATGACGAAGTCGCTGCGCCCGCCGATGATTTCGTCGAGCTTCTCGATCTGCTTCTCGGTCTCGATGATGCCGTACATCTCCGGCACATGGATGCCGGCGGCCAGCGCACGCTCCTTGGTGATGATCTTGTCGTCGACGATCGGGTACAGGTGGCGCTTGTTGTACTTCAGTACGTAGTCCGCGTTGCGCCGGTTGATACCCATGATGCCCCGGGCCTCCAGGGCTTTCCACGTCTTGATCAGTCCGAACATCAGGCGTCAGCCTTCTTCAGGAATGCCTTGAAGCGCACGAGCTCGGTCAGGCGGTAGCCGCGGTAGCGACCCATCGCCAGCATGAAGCCCACCAGGATCAGCAGTACCGCCGGGAAGGTGAAGACGAAGTACACCGCTTCCGGCACGGTCATCAGCAGGTGCGCGATAGAGGCGGCGAACAGGGTACCGACCGCCACTTTCATGGCATGGCCACCGCCGCGCTCTTCCCAGGTGATCGACAGGCGCTCGATGGTCATGGTCAGGATCACCATCGGGAACAGCGCTACCGACAGCCCGCGCTCGAGGCCCAGCTTGTGGCTGAACAGGCTGATGGTGGCGATCAGCACCACGACGAAGGTCAGGACCACCGACAGGCGCGGCAGCATCTGCAGCTTCAGGTGCTCGAGGTAGGAGCGCAGCGACAGGCCCAGGGCCGTGATCACCGTGAACAGGATGATGCCGAAGCCCAGTTGGGTTTCACGGAACGCCAGGGCGATCAGTACCGGGGTGAAGGTGCCGAGGGTCTGAATGCCGATCAGGTTGCGCAGCACCAGAATCACCAGTACGCCGATCGGGATCATCACCATGATCATGAAGGTCTGCTGGGTTTGCAGCGGCAGGCCGTACAGCGAGTATTCGAGGAAGTCCGCGTCGGTGTTCTCGTCGGTCAGCTTGGCCAGGCGGATGGCGTTCATCTCGCTGTTGTTCATGCTGAAGGTGACCGTGGCCTTCCGGCCGCCATCGACAGTGATCAGGCTTTCATCGCCCGACCACCACAGCAGGCGGTCGTTGGGCAAGCCCTGCTCGCCGGTCTCCGGGTTGAAGTACAGCCAGTCGTTGCCATTGAAGCTGCGCAGCCACAGCTCCGGGTTCTGCGGGGTGTCGGCGACCAGGCGAATGGTGTGGACCTTCTCCATCGGCACGTGGGCGATCGACAGCAACAGGTCGATGACCTTGGCCTTGTTCATCGGCGAAGCGTCGCCTGCCAGCAGCAACTTGACGTTGTCGTCATTGAGGTTGTTGACGCGCTTGATGGTTTCGCTGACAAAGGTCTCGACGTCGGCCGAGTGCTGGCGGATGGGCGCCATCAGCGCTTCGGCGGCGATCTTCTCGGGGCCCTCGACCGCGAGGCTGTCACGGAAGGTCGGACCCTTGATCTTGACCTTCTCGGTGCTATAGCGCTTGGTCAGCACCAGGCGGTAGTACAGGGTCTGGTTGCCGGTGGCGCGGCGTGCCGACCAGGTCACCTTGCGGTTGCCGTCGGCGCGGTTGACGCTGACACCGTAGTTGTTGGAGATGAAGCTCTCGTTGAGGCTGACGTAGTCCCGGCTCAGCGGCGGAACGAACATCTGGATCTTGACCGGGTCCTTGGCGTTGGCGACGAACTCGACCTTGGCGTCGATGTTCCACAGGTCGTCGGTCTCGTCTTCGGTCACCGGGATGCCGAGGATGAAGATCTGGTAGCAGGTGACCGTCACGCCCAGCAGCACCAGGATGGTGATCAGGACTTTCAGGTGGAGGGTAAGAGAGCGCATCGGGATTACTCTACTTTGGTAGCTTCGGTGGCACAGGCGGGTTTGCCGGCCGCGTATTTGAGGCTTGGGTCGACCAGCGCGTCGAAGTGCTTGAGCGCCTCGGAGCCGATCAGCAGCGGGAACTGGAACGAGCTGCGGTCGGTGAGGTTGACTTCGATGGTGCGCAGGGCTCGGCCCATGCAGATGTTCAGTTCGATGACCGGTCGGGCGGTGTACGCCTTGCCTTGCTCGGGGTCGTAGTCGCCGGCGCGGCGCTTGATCTTGCTGACCCGCGCCAGGGGGCGCTCGATGGGGTGCGAGTGCGCGGCGTCGACGGCCAGGTAGAAGCGTACCCAGCTTTCGCCATTGCGCTTGAAGCGCTTGATGTCGCGGGCACTCAGGGAGGCGGTCTTGGCGCCGGTGTCGAGCTTGGCCGCGAGTTCCAGGTCGAGGTCGGCCAGGCGTGCGTACTCGTTGAGGCCGTACACGGTCTTTTCCGCCGCATGGCCCAGGGCCGGCAGCAGGGGAAGGCAAAACAGCAATGAATAAAGCGTGGGTCTCATAGTCCTGGCGCGGTGCTTGTGGGGTTCAAGGCAGGGCGCAAGCGCCTCGTTCATCTGTCGACAGCATAAGTTGATGACAGCCACGCTATCCGTATTCCGTGGGAAGCGCGGCATTCTATCACGCCAACAGGCCTACGCCAGCGCGCCGGGTTCAGACAACGGCAGTATGGGCGAGTTCGTTATTAGACAATTGTCGACAATGTTGTTTTTGTCTTTGACTTGATACCTCTGTTTAGCTAGTTTCTGCGCTATCGATTCTGAAGGTGTCGACAATCATGTTGGACATTTCGCCCTCCCTGCCTCCTGTTGCAGACGAAACCGAAACCCTTTCGGAAAATGTCTTCCGGCGCATCCAGGCGGCCATCGTCAAAGGGGAAATCGCCCCCGGCAGCAAGATCTCCGAGCCGGAACTGGCACGCACCTATGGCATCAGCCGTGGCCCGCTGCGCGAGGCCATCCATCGCCTCGAGGGCCAGCGCCTGCTGGTGCGGGTGCCGCATGTCGGGGCGCGGGTGGTGTCGCTGAACCATGCCGAGCTGGTGGAGCTTTACGAGATCCGCGAGTCGCTGGAGGGCATGGCCTGTCGCCTGGCCGCCGAGCGTATGAGCGTAGCCGAGATCGACGAACTGCGCCGGGTGCTGGACACCCACGAGCGCGATGCGGCCTTCCAGGCGGGCGTTGGCTACTACCAGCAGGAGGGGGACTACGATTTCCACTACCGGATCATCCAGGGCAGTGGCAACCAGACCCTGGTGAAGATGCTGTGCGGCGAGCTGTACCAGCTGGTGCGCATGTACCGTCTGCAGTTCTCCGCCACGCCCAACCGGCCACGCCAGGCTTTCGCCGAGCACCACCGAATTCTCGACGCCATCGCCGAGCGCGACGGCGAGCTTGCCGAACTCCTGATGCGCCGACACATCGGCGCGTCCAAGCGCAATATCGAGCGCCATTACCAAAGCGCCGACAACAATAGCCCACGAGGTGATTCATGACGTTGAAGAGCACGCCCGGCCAGCGTTTCCGTGACGCGGTCGCTGCCGAACATCCGTTGCAAGTGGTTGGCGCGATCAATGCCAACCATGCCTTGCTGGCCCAGCGCGCCGGCTTCAAGGCCATCTACCTCTCCGGCGGCGGCGTTGCCGCAGGTTCCCTGGGCCTGCCGGACCTGGGCATCAGCAACCTCGACGACGTGCTCACCGATGTGCGGCGCATCACCGATGTGTGCGACCTGCCGCTGCTGGTGGATGTCGACACCGGGTTCGGCGCCTCGGCCTTCAACGTCGCCCGTACCGTACGCTCCATGAGCAAGTTCGGCGCGGCGGCGATCCACATCGAGGACCAGGTCGGCGCCAAGCGCTGCGGCCACCGCCCCAACAAGGAAATCGTCTCGCAGCAGGAGATGGTCGACCGCATCAAGGCTGCGGTGGACGCCCGTACCGACGGCAGTTTCGTCATCATGGCGCGCACCGATGCGCTGGCCGTCGAGGGTCTGAACGCTGCGCTGGACCGCGCTGCCGCCTTCATCGAGGCCGGGGCCGACATGCTGTTCCCGGAAGCGATCACCGAGCTGGCCATGTACAAGACCTTCGCCGACCGGGTGAAGGCGCCGATCCTGGCGAATATCACCGAGTTCGGTGCCACGCCGCTGTACACCACCGAGGAGCTTGCCTCGGTCGACGTGTCCCTGGTGCTGTACCCGCTGTCGGCATTCCGCGCCATGAACAAGGCCGCCGAGAACGTCTATACCACCCTGCGCCGCGATGGCACGCAGAAGAACGTGATCGACACCATGCAGACCCGCATGGAGTTGTACGACGCCATTGGCTACCACGCCTTCGAGCAGAAGCTCGATGCACTGTTCGCGCAGAAGAAAGGCTGAACCCCCTGCCGCACAGCTACCCCGAATTAGCCAGAAAGACTTCATAACAAGTTCAAGAAAGGAGAAACCCTCATGGCCGAAGCAAAAGTACTCAGTGGCGCTGGCCTGCGTGGCCAGGTGGCCGGGCAGACCGCTCTGTCCACCGTAGGTCAGGCCGGTGCCGGCCTGACCTACCGGGGCTACGACGTGCGCGACCTGGCCGCCAGCGCCGAGTTCGAGGAAGTGGCCTACCTGCTGCTGTACGGTGAGCTGCCGAGTCAGGCCGAGCTTGCCGACTACAAGCACAAGCTCAAGGGCTTGCGTAACCTGCCGCAGGCGCTCAAGGAAGTGCTCGAGCGTATTCCCCGCGATGCCCACCCGATGGATGTGATGCGCACCGGCTGCTCGGTACTCGGCACCCTGGAGCCGGAACTGACCTTCGAGGCCCAGCGCGACAAGACCGACCGCCTGCTGGCCTTGTTCCCGGCGATCATGTGCTACTGGTACCGCTTCACCCACCACGGCGTGCGTATCGATGGCAACAGCGACGAGGACACCCTGGGCGGGCACTTCCTGCACCTGTTGCATGGCAAGAAGCCGAGCGCGCTGCACGTGAAGGTGATGAACGTCTCGCTGATTCTCTACGCCGAGCACGAGTTCAACGCCTCGACCTTCACCGCGCGGGTCTGCGCCTCGACCCTGTCGGACCTGTACTCCTGCGTCACCGCGGCCATCGGCTCGCTGCGCGGCCCGCTGCATGGCGGCGCCAACGAGGCGGCGATGGAACTGATCGAGCGCTTCCAGAGCCCGCAGGAGGCAGTGACCGAACTGCTGGCGATGCTCGAGCGCAAGGACAAGATCATGGGCTTCGGCCATGCCATCTATAAGGAGTCCGACCCGCGCAACGAGGTGATCAAGGGCTGGGCCAAGCAGTTGGCCGATGAGGCGGGCGACAAGGTGCTGTACCCGGTGTCCGAGGCCATCGACAAGACCATGTGGGAGCAGAAGCGCCTGTTCCCCAACGCCGACTTCTACCATGCCTCGGCTTACCACTTCATGGGCATCCCGACCAAGCTGTTCACCCCGATCTTCGTCTGCTCGCGCCTGACCGGCTGGGCCGCGCACGTGTTCGAGCAGCGCGCCAACAACCGCATCATCCGCCCGAGTGCCGAGTACACCGGGGTGGAGCAGCGTCAGTTCGTGCCGATCGAGCGGCGCTGAATCGAAGTAGAGAGGCCCCCCGTTTCCCCTGTGGATGCGGGGGAGCTTTCCGAACCCTGTGACCGAGCCTGAATGATGAACACTGCATACCGCAAACCCCTGCCAGGCACCGGCCTGGACTTCTTCGATGCCCGCGAGGCGGTCGAGGCGATCGCGCCTGGCGCCTATGATGGCCTGCCCTATACCTCCCGCGTCCTGGCCGAGAACCTGGTGCGTCGCTGCGACCCGGCCACCCTCGACGCCTCGCTGGGGCAACTGATCGAGCGCAAGCGCGACCTGGACTTCCCCTGGTTCCCGGCCCGTGTGGTGTGCCATGACATCCTTGGCCAGACCGCCCTGGTCGACCTCGCCGGCCTGCGTGATGCCATTGCCGACAAAGGCGGCGACCCGGCCCAGGTCAACCCCGTGGTGCCGGTGCAATTGATCGTCGACCACTCGCTGGCCGTGGAATGTGGTGGCTTCGACCCGCAGGCGTTCGAAAAGAACCGCGCTATCGAGGACCGTCGCAACGAAGACCGTTTCCACTTCATCAACTGGACCAAGCAGGCGTTCAAGAACGTCGATGTGATCCAGCCCGGCAACGGCATCATGCACCAGATCAACCTGGAGAAAATGTCGCCGGTGATCCACGCCGAACGTGGCCTGGCCTACCCGGACACCTGTGTCGGCACCGACAGCCACACCCCGCACGTCGATGCCCTGGGGGTGATCGCCATCGGCGTCGGTGGCCTGGAAGCCGAGAACGTCATGCTCGGCCGGGCTTCGTGGATGCGCCTGCCGGAGATCGTCGGTGTCGAGCTGACCGGCAAGCTGGCTGCGGGCATCACCGCCACCGACCTGGTGCTGGCCCTGACTGAATTCCTGCGCAAGCAGAAAGTGGTGGGTGCGTACCTCGAGTTTCATGGCGAAGGCGCCCGCGCCCTGACCCTGGGCGACCGTGCGACCATTTCCAACATGGCCCCGGAATACGGCGCCACGGCGGCGATGTTCGCCATCGACCAGCAAACCCTCGACTACTTGCGCCTGACCGGCCGTGACGAGCAACAGGTCAGGCTGGTGGAAACCTACGCCAAGACAGCCGGCCTTTGGGCTGACAGCCTGGCCCAGGCCGAATACGAACGCACCCTGAGCTTCGACCTGTCGAGCGTGGTGCGCAACATGGCCGGCCCCTCCAACCCCCACGCCCGTGTGGCCACCAGCGACCTGGCGGCCAAGGGCATCGCCGGAGCCTGGGAAGAGGTGCCGGGACAAATGCCCGACGGCGCGGTCATCATCGCCGCCATTACCAGTTGCACCAACACCAGCAACCCGCGCAACGTGATCGCTGCTGGCTTGATCGCACGAAACGCCAACCGCCTGGGGCTGGTGCGCAAGCCATGGGTCAAGTCGTCCCTGGCGCCTGGCTCCAAGGCCGTGCAGTTGTACCTCAAGGAAGCGGGGCTGGAGCAGGAGCTGGAACAGCTGGGCTTTGGGATCGTCGCCTTTGCCTGCACCACCTGCAATGGCATGTCTGGCGCGCTGGACCCGGTGATCCAGCAGGAAATCATCGACCGCGACCTGTACGCCACCGCCGTGCTTTCGGGCAACCGCAACTTCGACGGACGCATCCACCCCTATGCCAAGCAGGCCTTTCTGGCCTCGCCGCCGCTGGTCGTGGCCTATGCCATCGCAGGCACCATTCGCTTCGATATCGAGAAGGATGTGCTGGGTGTGGTCGAGGGCAGGGAAATCCGCCTCAAGGACATCTGGCCGAGCGACGAAGAGATCGATGCGGTGGTGCGTGCCTCGGTCAAGCCCGAGCAATTCCGCCAGGTGTACATTCCGATGTTCGCCATCGAGGAGCACACCGGGCCGAAGGTAGCGCCGCTGTACGAATGGCGTCCCATGAGTACCTACATCCGGCGTCCACCCTACTGGGAAGGCGCCCTGGCCGGCGAGCGCACCCTGCGCGGCATGCGTCCGCTGGCAGTGCTGCCGGACAACATCACCACCGACCACCTGTCGCCGTCCAACGCCATCATGCTCGACAGCGCCGCTGGCGAGTACCTGGCGAAGATGGGCCTGCCGGAAGAAGACTTCAATTCATACGCCACCCACCGCGGCGATCACCTGACCGCGCAGCGCGCCACCTTCGCCAACCCCAAGCTGTTCAACGAGATGGTGCGCAAGGACGATGGCAGCGTGAAGCAGGGGTCGCTCGCGCGCATCGAGCCGGAAGGCAAGGTGACGCGCATGTGGGAGGCGATCGAGACCTACATGCAGCGTAAGCAGCCGCTGATCATCGTGGCCGGCGCCGACTATGGGCAGGGGTCGTCCCGCGACTGGGCAGCCAAGGGAGTGCGCCTGGCAGGGGTCGAGGCGATCGTCGCCGAAGGCTTCGAGCGAATCCACCGTACCAACCTGATCGGCATGGGCGTGCTGCCGCTGGAGTTCAAGCCGGGCACCACGCGCCTGACCCTGGGCCTGGATGGCAGCGAAACCTACGACGTGGTGGGCGCGCGCACGCCACGGGCGACCTTGACGCTGGTGGTGACGCGGCGCAATGGCGAGCGTGTCGAGGTGCCGGTGACCTGCCGCCTGGACACTGCCGAAGAGGTTTCGATCTACGAGGCGGGCGGGGTGCTGCAGCGCTTCGCCCAGGACTTCCTCGAGGCGACTGCCTAGCTGGAAACGGCGCGGACCCTGTAGGAGCGGGCTTGCCCGCGAAAGCGATCGACAAGATTGCTCAGGTGTCCGTGCTGACACATCCGCGGGCAAGCCCGCTCCTACACAGATCGGTGTCACACAGGACCGAGCCATGAGCCATGTTCCCCAGATAAGAATCCCCGCCACCTACATCCGTGGTGGCACCAGCAAGGGCGTGTTCTTCCGCCTGCAGGACCTCCCCGAGCGCGCTCGGCAACCCGGCCCGGCACGCGATGCCTTGCTGTTGCGCGTAATCGGTAGCCCCGACCCCTACGCCAAGCAGATCGACGGCATGGGCGGTGCTACCTCCAGCACCAGCAAGACCGTGATTCTTGCGGCCAGCACGCGGCCAGGGCATGACGTCGACTACCTGTTCGGCCAGGTGTCGATCGACAAGGCCTTCGTCGACTGGAGCGGCAACTGTGGCAACCTGTCGGCTGCGGTCGGCTCGTTCGCCATCGCCAGCGGCCTGGTCGATCCGGCGCGTATCCCGCAGGACGGCATCGCCACCGTGCGTATCTGGCAGGCCAACATCGGCAAGACCATCGTCGCCCATGTGCCGATCACCGGTGGCGAGGTGCAGGAAACGGGCGATTTCGAACTGGACGGGGTGACCTTCCCGGCGGCAGAGGTGCAGTTGGAGTTTGTCGATCCGGCTGCCGACGAGGGCGACGGTGGCGGGGCGATGTTCCCCACCGGCAACCTGGTCGACGACCTGGAGGTACCGGGTGTGGGCACTTTCAAGGCCACGATGATCAACGCCGGCATCCCGACCATCTTCATCAACGCTGCCGACATCGGCTACACCGGTACCGAACTGCAGGACGCGATCAATGGCGACGTCGAAGCGCTGGCACGTTTCGAGACCATTCGCGCCTATGGCGCGGTGCGCATGGGGCTGATCGAACAGGTCGACGATGCTGCCAGGCGTCAGCACACGCCGAAGGTCGCTTTCGTCGCGCCGCCTTCGGCCTATGTTGCGTCCAGTGGCAAGGCGGTGGCGGCGGCGGATATCGATCTGTTGGTGCGAGCGCTGTCCATGGGCAAGCTGCATCACGCGATGATGGGCACGGCAGCGGTGGCGATCGGTACGGCGGCGGCTATTCCCGGCACGTTGGTAAACCTGGCGGCCGGTGGTGGCGAGCGTAGCGCGGTGCGGTTCGGGCACCCGTCCGGCACCTTGCGGGTCGGGGCCGAGGCGCGTCAGGTGAATGGCGAATGGACCGTCACCAAGGCGATCATGAGCCGTAGCGCCAGGGTACTGATGGAAGGGTGGGTGAGGGTGCCAGGGGATTGTTTCTAGTCACCCGGCCTGTTCGCGAAGGCGACAAAAAAGCCCCGGTATCGCTACCGGGGCTTTTCATTTACTGCCTACGACTCAGCTTACGCCTGGACCACCGGGATCTTGGCGTTGGCTGCCGCTTCGCGGAACTCGGCGATCTGGTCGAAGCTCAGGTAGCGGTAGACGTCGGCAGCCATGCTGTCGATGTTCTTCGCGTACTCCATGTACTCCTCGACGGTCGGCAGCTTGCCGATGATCGAAGCCACAGCAGCGAGCTCGGCCGAGGCCAGGTACACGTTGGTGGCATCGCCCAGGCGGTTCGGGAAGTTGCGGGTGGAGGTGGAAACCACGGTCGAACCGGTCTGCACACGTGCCTGGTTACCCATGCACAGCGAGCAGCCTGGCATCTCCATGCGCGCACCGGCCTTGCCGTAGATGCCGTAGTAGCCTTCTTCGGTCAGCTGGTGGGCGTCCATCTTGGTTGGCGGGGCCAGCCACAGACGGGTCGGGATACCGCCCTTGACCTTGTCCAGCAGCTTGCCGGCGGCGCGGAAGTGACCGATGTTGGTCATGCACGAGCCGATGAACACTTCATCGATCTTCTCGCCCTGTACCGAGGACAGCAGGCGGGCATCGTCCGGGTCGTTCGGCGCGCAGAGCACAGGCTCCTTGACGTCGGCCAGGTCGATTTCGATGATTTCGGCGTATTCGGCATCGGCGTCGGCCGACAGCAGCTGAGGGTTGGCCAGCCAGGCTTCCATCGCCTGGGCGCGGCGCTCCATGGTGCGCGCATCGCCGTAGCCTTCGCTGATCATCCAGCGCAGCAGGGTGATGTTCGACTGCAGGTATTCGGCAATGGCCTTTTCCGGCAGCTTGATGGTGCAGCCAGCGGCAGAGCGCTCGGCCGAGGCGTCGGACAGCTCGAAGGCTTGCTCGACGGTCAGGTCGTTCAGGCCTTCGATTTCCAGGATGCGGCCGGAGAAGGCGTTCTTCTTGCCCTTCTTCTCGACGGTCAGCAGGCCTTGCTGGATGGCGTAGTAAGGGATGGCATGGACCAGGTCACGCAGGGTGATGCCCGGTTGCAGCTTGCCCTTGAAACGCACCAGTACCGACTCCGGCATGTCCAGCGGCATGACGCCGGTGGCAGCGGCGAAGGCGACCAGACCGGAGCCGGCCGGGAACGAGATGCCGATCGGGAAGCGGGTGTGCGAGTCGCCGCCGGTGCCGACGGTGTCAGGCAGCAGCATGCGGTTCAGCCAGCTGTGGATGATGCCGTCGCCTGGGCGCAGGGACACGCCGCCACGGGTGCGGATGAAATCCGGCAGGGTGTGGTGGGTGTTGACGTCGATCGGCTTCGGATAAGCCGCGGTGTGGCAGAACGACTGCATGACCAGGTCGGCGGAGAAGCCCAGGCAGGCCAGGTCTTTCAGCTCGTCACGGGTCATCGGGCCGGTGGTGTCCTGGGAGCCGACGGTGGTCATCTTCGGCTCGCAGTAGGCACCTGGGCGAACGCCTTGGCCTTCTGGCAGGCCGCAAGCACGGCCAACCATCTTCTGCGCCAGGGTGAAGCCCTTGCCGGTGTCGGCAGGCTGCTCTGGCTTCTTGAACAGGTCCGAAGCACCCAGGCCCAGTTCGGCGCGGGCTTTTTCGGTCAGGCCACGGCCGACGATCAGCGGGATACGTCCGCCAGCGCGGACTTCGTCCAGCAATACTTCGGTCTTCAGCTCGAAGTTGGTGACCAGCTCGTCGCTGCCGTTGCGGCGCACTTCGCCTTTGAACGGGTAGACGTCGATGACGTCGCCCATGGCCAGGTTGGTGCAGTCGAATTCGATCGGCAGGGCGCCGGCGTCTTCCATGGTGTTGTAGAAGATCGGGGCGATCTTGGTGCCGAAGCAGAAGCCACCGGCGCGCTTGTTCGGCACATACGGAATGTCGTCGCCAAAGAACCACAGCACCGAGTTGGTGGCGGATTTACGCGAGGAACCGGTACCGACCACGTCACCGACGTAGGCGACTGGGTGGCCCTTGGCCTTGACCGCTTCGATCTGTGCCAGCGGGCCGACCGAACCAGGCTGCGAAGGCTCGATGCCGTCGCGGGCCATCTTCAGCATGGCCAGTGCGTGCAGCGGGATGTCAGGGCGCGACCAGGCATCCGGGGCAGGGGACAGGTCGTCGGTGTTGGTTTCGCCAGGCACCTTGAACACGGTCAGGGTGTATTTCTCGGCGATGGCAGGGCGGGCGGTGAACCACTCGCCGGCCGCCCAGGACTCCAGCACGGCCTTGGCGTGGACGTTGCCGGCCTTGGCTTTCTCGGCCACGTCATGGAAGGCATCGAACATCAGCAGGGTGTGCTTGAGCTGGTCGGCCGCGACGGCGCCGAGCTCGGCGTCGTCCAGCAGCGCGACCAGGGTCTCGATGTTGTAGCCGCCCTGCATGGTGCCCAGCAGCTCGGTGGCGCGCTTGCGGTCGATCAGTGGGGACTTGGCTTCGCCCTTGGCGACGGCAGAGAGGAAGGCAGCCTTGACGTAGGCGGCTTCGTCGACTCCCGGCGGAACGCGGTTGGTGATCAGGTCTACGAGGAAGGCTTCTTCGCCGGCCGGCGGGTTTTTCAGCAGCTCGACCAGGCCTGCGGTTTGTTCGGCGTTCAGCGGCTGGGGCACGATACCCAGAGCGGCACGCTCTTCGATGTGTTTGCGGTAGGCTTCAAGCACAGTTATTACCCTCATCAGTGGTCCCTAAAGGGAGTCCGGGACGCTTATCCAGCATTCCCATGCACCTATGCGCAGTGACGGCTTTGTGGGCCGCACAGCCAGGGTCGCAGGGAATCCTTACAGAAGCTGCTTTCAAAGTTTTACGCCTGTAGAACGGGGCGTTGATGAGGGGTTGGCCAGGCCTGCAGGGTGCAGAGCCCGAACCAACACCGTTCTACCGGATCAACTGTGCTCGTGACGCTTTGAAAACAGCTTCCAACGGACATTGGTGCCTCGAAAAGGCGGGTTGATTCTACGGCAAAAAAAGCCGGAAGGTAAGGCAGCGCGCACGACTTTAACGAGTGACCGTGGTTAGACAAAGGGCTAACATGGGCCCGTGTTCCACCGCCAAGCCGTTGTTTTTCATGTCCAACCAGTCCATCAAGACCCCTTGCGTCGGCCTCTGCTCCACGGTGTATGGAGATTTGGTGTGCCGTGGCTGCAAGCGTTTCCACCACGAGGTGATCCACTGGAACGGCTACGACGACGAGCAGAAGCGCGCCGTATGGCTGCGCCTCGAGCAATTGCTGGTGCAGGTGATGATGGCCAAGCTGGAAGTGTTCGATAAAGACCTGCTGCGCCAGCAACTGGAGCAGCGTTCCATCCGCTTCGTCGCGCACCAGTCGGAGTATTGCTGGGCGTACCAGCTGATTGCCCGTGGGGCCCGGATGATCCGCGACCTGGAAGCCTACGGCATGGCGCTGCTGCCGGAGTTTCGCGACTGGGAGCTGCCGCAGTTGCGCGATGCCATCGACCGCGAGTTCTTCCTGCTGTCCGAAGCCCACTATCAGCGCTACATCGCCCCGGCGTTCCTCAAGGGCGAGTTGCGATAGGGCGCCTTCCCTCTGCGCAACGCCACTCGTCACCCGCATTGCCTCGTCATCCATCGACGAGCCTCAGCGCTGGCTGCTGTGAGGCGGTGCTGTCAGTCGCCTGTGTATTCGCAGCCGCTGGTGCAGGTTTCGTGGATGCGCACCTTCGACAGCTCCGGCAGCAGTGGCTTGACCTGCTCCCAGATCCACTTGGCGATCACTTCGCTGGTGGGGTTCTCAAGGCCGGGGATGTCGTTCAGGTAGTTGTGGTCCAGACGATCGTAGATCGGCTTGAAGATCGCCTTGACCTCGGCGAAGTCGCGGATCCAGCCGGTGTGCGGGTCGAGCGGGCCGGTGAGGTGCAGGGCGACCTTGAACGAGTGGCCGTGCAGGCGGCCGCATTTGTGTCCGGCCGGGACGTTGGGCAGCCGGTGGGCCGATTCGAAAGTAAATTCCTTGAAGATTTCCACACGTGGACCTGTAAAGCTGGTGGGAGATGGGCTTGAGCGGAAATTGGCGTTTCAATGTACTGCTCAGTGTGCCGTTTGGTCGTCTGGGGCGAGAAAGGTCATCCACTGAGTGATGTCCGACTGGAGCCAGGCGACCGAATTGGGTCCTATCTTACCCTGTTTTGGGAATGTGCCTTCAGGGATTCTGCGATAGACGGTGTTCCGACCGATGCCGGTCACTTGCACACCGCTAGCATCTTGCGCAACCGCATGCGTCGCTGTTCAAGCTCTTGGATCTGTCGCTCGATGGACGCAAGCCTTTTGCGCTGCACTTGCGTTGTCTCAGGGCATGCCGCCGCCCCTTCGATCATCTTCATGCAGTCGGGAAACCCTCGGATTTCGGCCAGACTGAAGCCTGCCGCAATCAATCGCTGGATTTGGCGAACTTGCGTGATGGCCGATGCGGGGAACAAGCGATAGCCGTTCTCGGCGCGTGCACAGGACAGCAGCCCGTTATCGTCGTAGTGCCGGATCGAGCGCAGACTCGCCCCCGTCTTGCGGGCAAGTTCGCCGATGGACATGGAGGCTTGTGTAGTGGTTTTAGACATGAACGGACGATAGCACTCTTGCGCTTGACACTCACATTAATGTGAAGGTCGAGACTGGGGTCTTCTCGAACCCAGGAGTGTTGATTCATGTCGCTACCGAAGATTCATGCTGCGCTTGGCGCGTTGCTCGTGTCCCTTGCATTGCTGGTCACATCACCCGCCGTGCTTGCCGATACCAAGGAATACACCGTCACCGCACCCGATGGCGTGGTGTTGGCTGTGCAGGAGACTGGCGATCCAAACGGCACCCCCATCATCTTTATTCATGGGTTGCTTGGCAGCCGGTTGAACTGGAGCAAGCAATTGCTTGATCCCCAACTCCAGCACCATCGTTTGATTACCTACGATCTGCGCGGCCACGGCCTGTCCGCCAAGCCAGTGCAGGCGCAGGCATACACCGATGGGCGCCGGTGGGCTGATGACTTGGCCGCGGTGATCGAGTCCACCCGTGCACGCAAGCCCGTGCTTGTCGGATGGTCATTGGGCGGCGCGGTGATATCGAACTACCTGGCCTTCCACGGCGATGACGACATCGCTGGCGCGGTGTATGTCGATGGTGTGATCGAGTTGAAACCCGACCAGATCGTGTCGCATCCCAAGGTTTATCAAGATATGGTCGCTTCGGACTTGAAGACTCACCTGGATGGCGAACGCGCTTTTCTGCGCCTGTGCTTCCATCGCCAGCCCGATGCAACTACGTTCGACCTGCTGCTGGCCAACGCCGCATTGGCATCATCGGACATGCAGCGCTCCGTGCAGTCGATGACGGTTGCCGCAGCGCAAGGACTTGGCAGGACGCAGGTTCCCTTGCTGATGATCTATGGCGCCCAGGATGCACTTGTGAAAGCCAAACCTGCTATCGCCAGAGCCAAGAGCCTAAACCCCAACGTGCAAAGCACGCTGTACTCGGCATCTGGGCACGCACCGTTCCTCGAAGAGCCTGATCGCTTCAATCGCGATCTTTTGGCGTTCATCCACAAGGCTGTCCCGCATTGATCCACCAACATGGCCGCTACAAGGGTTGCAGCCGTTCGTGCAGGCGCCCGGTGGTGATCAGCTCGAGCAACTCGTCGCCCAGGCGCTGGCTTTCGGCAATCGCCTTGTACCAGTAGCGCCGGCGGCCGGGTGCATCGCCCATGAAACGCTTGAAGTCGTTGCGGTCTGGCAGCTTGCCGAAGGGCAGGGCCGCCAGGTACTGCGGCGAAGGCGTCATCAGCAGCACATTGTGCAGGCGCGTGGCGTCGCCACGGCGCCAGGGCAGGGCTTTGTCGAACCAGCCGGGCACCACCTTGTCGGTGAAGTGCGGGTACAGCACCAGGTCATCGCCTTGGTAAGGCAGGTCGAGGTGGTAGTCCAGCAGGCCGCCGTCGCGGTACGTACCCTGGCCAACGCCTGGGATGTCACGTACGCCATTCATCACCATCGGGATCGAGCCCGAGGCCAGCAACGCCTGGCGCAGGTTGCCCAGGCCCAGCGGCAGGCAGCGTGAAGGGAAGTCTGTGAGGGCACCCAGCGGCGGCGCGGCGCGCTCGTCGTGCAGGATGATGCGCTCGAAGTGCCGCGCCAGGCGTGGGCGCCCCAGCAGGTTGCTGGCCACCACCGAGGACAGGCCCATCCCTAGGCGACCGCGATGGTCGTGGGCGAGCTGGCCATGGCTTTTCACCACCAGCACATTCAGCCGGTAGTGCGGGTTGGCGAGGATCTGCCCGTCGCGCCCCTGCAGCAGGTCATCGAGCATGCGCAGGCAGCTTTGGCTGACCTCGTCCTGGGTCACACCCTTGGCGAAGTCCTGCTCGGTGTACAGCTCGCCGAGCAGACGCAGCCCGGCGACCGGGTCGTCGAGGCAAGCACTGGCGAAACGCCAGGAACCGATCGAGGCACCGATCAGCGCGCGCTGGCGTGGCGCCGACGGCAGCCACTGGCCGAACAGCGCCAGGTCAAGGCCCTGGATACCAAGGGGCTTGGGGCCGCCTGCCGCGCCGGGAAGCACGCCCACATCGATGGCACGCAGGCCGCGCTCGCGGATCTGTCCCATGGCACGGTGGCCGGCCTTGAAGGTCAGGGCAGGGTATTTGACGTGAATGGCGCTCATGGCAGACCTCTGAGGCTGAGCGGGGCATTATAGAGTGCAATCGCGGTCTCAGGCTGCGCTATCATCCGGCCAGTTGTTTTCAGGTTCAGTTAAGGGCGGGTGGATATCGTGAGCCCCGTAGACAACATTCATCTCGAGGGAGAGACCCCATGAAAACCCTGACCGCACTGTTCACCGCCGCAGCCCTCGCCCTGGGCGCCAATGCCGCCATGGCCAAGGACGTCCAGCCGGACGAAGTGGTAAAGCTGGTGAATGCCAAGACCATCAAGTCGCTGGATGAGCTCAAGGCCGCAGCCGTGGCCAAGCACCCCGGCGCCACCGTCACCGACTCCGAGCTCGAAGACGAGTACGGCCGCTACATCTACAAGGTCGAGCTGCGCGATTCGCAGAACGTCGAATGGGACGTGGACCTGGACGCCAAGACCGGTGAAGTCCTGAAGGACGAACGAGACAACTGATGAATGCCTTCTCGCGCATGGCGCACTGCCTGGCGCTAGCGCTGATGATCGTCTGTTCGCCGGCGATCGCTCGAGACTTGGACCAGGATGAAGCCCTTGAACTTCGGCAGAAGGGCGTCATCCTGCCTCTCGAACAGCTACTCGAAGCCGCCCTGGGACGTTACCCCGGGGCGCGCTTGCTGGAAGCGGAGCTTGAAGAAGACGACGACCGCTACGAGTACGAGGTCGAACTGCTGACCCCGGCCGGGGTGGTGCGCGAAATCAAGCTCGACGCCCGTACCGGGGCGCTGCTCAAAGATGAGGAAGACGACTGAATGCGCCTGTTGCTTGTCGAGGACAACGTCCCGCTGGCCGATGAACTGATCGGCGGGCTGCAACGCCAGGGCTATGCCGTGGACTGGCTGGCCGATGGCCGTGACGCGGTGTACCAGGGCCAGAGCGAGCCATACGACTTGATCATTCTCGACCTTGGCCTGCCCGGCGTGCCTGGCCTGGAAGTGCTGGGCCAGTGGCGCGCCGCCAACCTTGCGACCCCGGTGCTGATCCTTACTGCACGGGGTTCCTGGGCCGAGCGTATCGAGGGGCTTAAGGCTGGCGCCGACGACTACCTGACCAAGCCTTTCCACCCCGAGGAGCTGCAACTGCGTATCCAGTCGCTGCTGCGCCGCGCCCGTGGGCTGGCCAACCAGCCGCGTCTGGAGGCGGCCGGCTTGCACCTGGACGAGGGCCGCCAATGCGTGGTGCGCGACGGCGTCGATATCCAGCTGACGGCCGCCGAGTTCCGCCTGCTGCGCTATTTCATGCTGCACCCCCAGCAGGTGCTGTCCAAGAGTCACCTGGCCGAGCACTTGTACGACGGTGAAACCGAGCGCGATTCCAACGTGCTGGAAGTCCACGTCAATCACCTACGCCGCAAGCTTGGGCGCAGTGTGATCGAGACGCGCCGCGGACAGGGCTATGTGTACGCTGGGAGCACGGGGTGAAGTCGATCCAGGCGCGCCTGAGCCTGGGCCTGGTGGCAGTGTTGGTGGTGGTCGGCCTGGCGCTGGCGCAATTGACGCTGTTCCTGTTCGAGGTCGGCCTGCAGCGTTACCTCGAGGCAGGCCTGCGTAAGGAAAGCGAGAACCTGCTGGTGGCCCTGGTGCGCGGGCCCAATGGTTTGCAGCTGGACGAACGGCGCATTTCTTCGGCCTACCAGCGGCCTTTCTCCGGCTACTACTTTCGCATCGACTTCGAGCAGGGCACCTGGCGCTCGCGCTCGCTGTGGGACCTGAACATGCCCAAGCCTGAGCGTGTGGGGCTGGACGACGGCCACGAGCTTGGCCCGGAAGGGCAGCAGCTGCTGGCCTTCCGGGCTGACTACCGGCGTTTGGGGCAGGACCTGTCTATCAGCGTGGCGCAGGATTATTCCCCCGTGCGCGAAGGCTTCCGGCGCATGCAGCAGATCGGCCTGGGCCTGGGCCTGGTGGCGCTGGTGCTGGTGCTGGTGCTGCAACGCATCACCGTGACCCGCTCGCTACGACCGCTGGAGCGCGCCCGCCGGCAGATCGCCCAGTTGCAACAGGGCAAGCGCTCGCAACTCGATGCCGAGGTGCCCAGCGAGCTGCAACCGCTGGTCGACCAGGTCAACCACCTGCTGGCGCACACCGAGGACAGCCTGCGTCGCTCACGCAATGCACTGGGCAACCTGGGCCACGCGCTGAAGACGCCACTGGCGGTGTTGTTGAGCCTGGCGTCCAGCGACCGTCTGCGCGAGCTGCCTGAGGTGAGTGCACAGATGCGCGAGCAGCTCGAGCAGATCCAGCAGCGCCTGGCCCGCGAGCTCAACCGAGCGCGCCTGGCGGGCGATGCGCTGCCGGGCGCGCAGTTCGATTGCGACACCGAGCTGCCGGGGTTGCTGTCGACCCTGGGCATGATCCATGGCGAAGGCCTGCTGCTGACCCACGATGTGCCGGTCGGCCTGCAACTGCCGTGGGACCGCGAAGACCTGCTGGAGCTGCTCGGCAACCTGCTGGACAACGCCTGCAAATGGGCGGACGGCGAAGTGCGTCTGGGCATGGCCGACAGCGCCGGGGGCTACCAGCTGTGGGTCGATGACGACGGCCCGGGTATTCCCCAGGATGCTCGCCAGCAAGTGCTGGAGCGCGGCTCGCGGCTGGACGAGCAAGTCGATGGGCATGGCCTGGGGCTGGGCATCGTGCGCGACATCGTCGAGGCCTGGGGCGGATCGCTCGCGCTGCTGGATAGCCCACTGGGTGGGCTGCGGGTAAGCATCGAGCTGCCACGCAAAGGGCGCTGAGTCTTTTCATCCCGCCGCGCGCCACCCTCCAGCAAAAATATTGCAGTTCTGCCGCAGTTTTTTGAATTGGCCCTGAAACGGTGCGCGCTGCACAATCTGCGCCACGAAACCTCCGTGCTTCCAATCTCTCCTTTTGTAGGGAGTCCTTTAGCCCAGGCCGTGAAGGCTGGGCTTTCTTTTTCTGCTGAATCTACAAGGCTCGCCGACTCCAATGCCTGCTTCACGCTCTGAAGGCCGCTTGCAACGCTTGCTGCCAGCACCGCCGAACACCTCCCCGCGCGAATGGTTGCGCGCCAGTGTCGGGGCGCTGCTCGGCCTGTTTCTGGGAGGGTGGCTGTGCAGCCTGGCCTATGGCCCTGGCATCGCCCTGCACCTGCTTGGTCCACTGGCCGCCTCGGCGGTGTTGATGTTCGCCTTGCATTCCGCGCCCTTGGCGCAACCCTGGTCGGTACTGGGCAGCTACCTGTTGTCGTGCGTGGTGGGCCTGTGCATGCGCCAGTGGCTGGGGGCCGAGCTGTGGGTGGCCGCCGCTGCGCTGGCCATTTCCCTGGTGCTGATGTGCTTGCTGCGCTGCCTGCATCCGCCAGGCGGCGGTGTTGCGGTGACTGCCGTGCTGGCCGACAGCGGGCTGGTCGCAATGGGCGACCACCTGCTCGAGCCGGTCTTGCTCAACGCCTTGATCCTGGTCATGGCGGCGGTGCTGTACAACCGCCTGACCGGTGTGCGCTACCCCAAGGGCACGACGCCACGCCACAACCTGCACCACACCCACGACGTGCTTGCCAGCGCGCGCGTCGGCGTCAACGGCCAAGACCTGGACAAAGCTCTGGAAGACCTGGGCGAGTTCGTCGACGTCACCCGCGACGAACTCGAACGCATCATCCTGGCCACCGAGCAGCAGGCTCTGCGGCGCAGCCTGGGTGGTATCGGCGCGGCTGCGCTGATGTCTCGCGACGTGCAGTGCGCCTCGCCCGATACCACCCTGGACCAAGCCTGGAAGATGCTCGCCAGTCATCACTTGAACACCTTGCCGGTGCTTGAGCAGGGCCGCTTGGTGGGGATTGTCAGCCTGGCCGACCTGGTCGGCGCGGCGATGCAGCGTGGGCGCTTCAGCTGGCGCGGATGGTTCTCCCGCAAGCCAGTGCGCCTGGGGCAGGTGATGAGCCGGGAGGTGGTCAGCGTCAGCCGCGACTACCCCCTCGAGCGCCTCCTGCCTTTGCTCAGCGAACAGGGCCTGCATTGCCTGCCGGTGCTCGATGGCGACCGCCTGGTCGGTGTGGTCACCCAGACTGACCTGATCGCCGGCCTCAAGCGTCATCTGCTCAAGCGTGGCGTCCAGGCTTCAGGCGAGCGGATCCCAGCGCTGTGACCAGTCGCTGACACCGTCGGCCACCTGCTGGCGCAACACTGCCATGGCTTGCTGCAAGGCATGGCTGTCACGTTCACGGGCGTATACCAGGAAGGTCGGGTAGGTGAATTCCGGCGCTTGTGGCACCCGCTCCAGCACACCGCTGTCCAGGTAGGCCTGCACCACCCGCGTGCGGAAGTAGCCGCTGCCGCCCTGGTCGAGAATGAATTGCAAGGCCAGGGGGCCGAGGTTGAAGCTCAGCGCGGCGCGCGCGCAGTCGGGCAGGGCGGCGTCGTGCTGACGGCGAAAATCCTCGCCCCAGTCGATATAGATATAAGGGTCGGGCCGCTCGACACGGCGTATGCGAACCAGCTTTTCCTCCATCAGCTGCTCCACTTGCAAGCCCGGGCCATAGCTCGGCTGGTACACCAGCGCGGCATCCAGCAGGCCCTTTTCCACCTTGCGCAGCAACGACTCGCCGTCACTCACCTCCGTGCGAATGGTGTGGCCGGGTAGCGCCTGGTACAGGGCGCTGGCCCAGTCGAGCATCATCGGGTTGCCCAGGCTCACCTCGCCACCCAGCTGCAGCGCCTGGTGGCCCCCTGAAGGTAGCGGCAGGTCGCGGCGGGCGGCCTCCCAGGTCTGCACCAGCTGGTTGGCGTAAGGGATGAACGCTTCGCCGTTGCCGGTCAGGGTCACGCCGCTGCGGCTACGCACGAACAGTTGGCAGCCCAGTTGCTGCTCCAGGCGCTGCACCCGGGCGGAAATCGCCGTTTGGGTCACGAACAGGCGCTCGGCGGCGGCCACCAGGCTGCCGCAGCGCACGATTTCCAGGAAGGTACGGGCTTGATCGATGTCCATGCACGAATTCACAGGCGATAAGTTCGCACATTCTGTAGGACCGAGCGGGTTTCGCAAGAGAAGCATGCAAATTTGCAGGTCCGATAGGATTTTAGTCACCTGGCACGGCGCGTTTGCAGGTCCATACTCAAGGTTGCCCTTCAATAACAACAAATAGCGGGTTTCGATCGACATGACCTACCAGCACAGCTACGCCCACGCCATTGCCGACCCCGCCGCCTTCTGGGCCGCACAGGCCGAGCACCTGGCCTGGCAGCGCAAACCGTCCCAGACCCTGCAGGAAAACCCCGACGGCACCCACCGCTGGTTCGCCGATGGTCGCCTGAACAGTTGCCATCTGGCCCTGGACCATCAGATCGAACAGGGTCGCGGTGGGCAGACGGCGTTGATCTACGATTCACCCGTGACCGGCGTGCAGCAGCGCTTCACCTACGACCAGCTGCGCGACGAGGTGGCGCGCCTGGCTGGCCTGCTGCGCAGCCTTGGGGTGAATAAGGGCGATGGGGTGATCATCTACATGCCCATGGTGCCTCAGGCGGCCATGGCCATGCTCGCCTGTGCCCGGATCGGCGCGGTGCACTCGGTGGTGTTCGGGGGCTTCGCCGCCGTGGAACTGGCCGCCCGCATTGACGACGCGCGCCCGACGCTGCTGCTCACCGCTTCCTGCGGCCTGGAGTTCGACCGGGTCATCGAGTACAAGCCCCTGGTCGACCGCGCCTTGCAACTGGCCAAGCATCAGCCCAGGCAGGTGCTGGTGCTGCAACGCCCGCAGGTAGAGGCCAGCTTGCAGCCTGAACGCGACCTGGACTGGCAGCAAGCCTTGGCCGGTGCTGAGCCAGTGGCGCCGGTGACCCTCGATGCCGGCGACCCGCTGTACATCATGTACACCTCCGGCACCACCGGAAAACCCAAGGGTATCGTGCGCGAGAACGGCGGCAACGCCGTCGCCCTGTGCTACGCGATGCGCCATATCTATGGCATGCAGGCGGGCGATGTGTGGTGGGGTATTTCCGATGTCGGCTGGGTGGTCGGCCATTCGTTGATCGTCTACGGGCCGCTGATGAGTGGCTGTACCACGGTGTTCTACGAGGGCAAGCCGATACGCACGCCCGATGCCGGGGCCTACTGGCGGGTGGTCGAGCAGTACCGGGTCAATGGGCTGTTCTGCGCACCCACGGCGATGCGCGCGATCCGCAAGGAAGACCCCGAGGGCGAGTTGATTCGCCGTCACGATTTGAGCTCGCTGCGCCACCTGTTCCTGGCCGGCGAGAAGCTCGACTCCAGCACCCATGAGTGGCTGGAGAGCGTCACCGGCAAACCGGTGCACGACCATTGGTGGCAGACCGAGACCGGCTGGCCGGTAACCGCGCCCTGCGTCGGTCTGCCAGGCAGCGAGGCACGGCCAGGGTCGAGCAACCGCGCGGTGCCGGGCTACCACGTGCAGGTGCTGGATGACGATGGCCGACTGTTGGGAGCGAACCAGCAAGGGGCCATCGTCATCGCCCTGCCATTGCCACCGGGGTGCAGCCAGACCCTCTGGGGTGACCACGAGCGCTACGTGCAGGCCTACTTGCAGACTTACCCCGGCTATTACCACACCGGAGACGGCGGCTACCTGGACGACGACGGTTTCGTCTACATCATGGGCCGTACCGACGATGTGATTAACGTCTCCGGGCACCGCTTGTCCACCGGCGAGATGGAAGACCTGGTGGCCCGCCACCCGGCCGTGGCCGAATGCGCAGTCATAGGCGTGCACGATGCGATCAAGGGCCAGGTGCCGTTGGCGTTGGTAGTGGTCAAGGATGGCGAGGGTATCGGCGAGCAACAGTTGCAGGCGGAGCTGGCGGCCAATGTGCGCGAGCATATCGGTGCGTTGGCCTGTTTCAGCCGTGTACGGCGAGTCTCGCGTTTGCCCAAGACACGCTCGGGCAAGATCCTGCGGGCGGTGCTGCGCAAAATCGCCGACGGTCAGGCCTATGTGCCGCCGTCGACCCTGGATGACCCGGCGGTGCTGGTGGAGATCGAAGAGGTGTTGTCCGACCTGCCGCGTGCCGGGTGAGGCGGGAGGTCAGGCAGGGGTATCGGGCGCCTTGCGTTCCAGTTGCCGCTCGATCATGTACTTGACTGCCAGGCGCCGCTCCTTGAGGCGGTGCAGGTCATCGTCGCTGGCGATGCCGGCAGAGATGGCCTCGGCGGCGAGGATCTGGTTGTCGAGGTCGATGTAGTCATCGAGCAGCCGGTCCAGGGTCGGGTCCTGCTGGCGGCGTTGCTGGACGATTTCGCGAGGGTAGTGAAGGTCTTGGTAGAGGTCGTGGGAAACTGGCATGGAGCCCTCCTTGGGATGCTGATTGGGGTATCTGTTTGGAAGCTGCAATTCGCATTGTGTTGAGGTGGGGTGGGGGGAAAACGACGAATGGTCGTGGTGTCTGTTCCGGCCCTTTCGCGGGCAAGCCCGCTCCTACCGGCATAGCGCCGCGCATTGAAACAGGGGTGAACCTGTAGGAGCGGGCTTGCCCGCTGGGAGCCGGAGCACTCCCAACACTAACTTGCTGTTTTAAGGCAATTTTTTCAGCAAAGGGGTTCCCGACCCGGAAAAATGTTGTTAAAGTGCGGCCCATTCCGGCACAGCGGCATTTGCAGCTGACAGTGAATTCTTCACAGGGGCGTCGCCAAGCGGTAAGGCAGCAGGTTTTGATCCTGCCATGCGTTGGTTCGAATCCAGCCGCCCCTGCCATTTTCTTCCTTGCCTTCCTAACGTCCAGACTGCCAGTCAGCCTGGGGTTTTCGCGTTTCTGCGATTCCTGAAAGCTGCCCCGCTCAGCCCCCGCCCAGCAGTTCATTCAATGAGCGGGTCAGCTCCTCGGCTTGTACCGGCTTCTGCATCACCAGGCTGCCTGGCAGCTCCAACCCTTGCAGCTCGGCGTACCCGGTGAGGAACACCACCGGCAGGTTCGGGTAGCGTTCCCGCGCTGCGCGGGCCAGTTGGGCACCGTTGAATTCAGGCATGGCGAAGTCGGTGAGCAGCACATCGATACCGCCGTCGAGCAGCGCCAGTGCCTGTTCGCCGCTGTGCGCCTGGCGTACCTGGTAGCCATACAGGCGCAGCACGTCGCCGATCATGTCGCGCACCAAGTGGTCGTCATCGACCAGCAGCACCGTGCGGTCGCGACCACGGTTGGTGTTGGGCGCAGCCTGGGGCAGGTCGACAGCGTCCGGCGCCTGGCCCTGCTTGACCGCCGGCAGGTAGACGCTCACCTGGGTGCCATGCCCAGGCTCGGTGTCGATGCGCACGCCACCACCGGACTGCTTGGCGAAGCCGAACACCTGGGCCAGGCCCAGGCCCGACCCTTTGCCGATGTCCTTGGTGGTGAAGAAAGGCTCGAACACCCGCGCCACCACGTCCGCGCTCATGCCGCAACCGGTGTCGCGGATCGACAGCACCACGTATTCGCCGGGGTCCGGGTCTTCCGGACGCTGTGGGCGGGTATCGATGCAGGTGTTGCGGGTCGACAGGGTCAGCTGGCCACCGGCCTGCATGGCGTCGCGCGCGTTGATCGCCAGGTTGAGGATGATCATCTCGGTCTGGGTCGGATCGGTCAGGGCCTGCCATAGGTTCTGATCCAGGTCCAGGCGTACCGAGATGTTGCCGCCCAAGGTGCGGCGCAACAATTCCTCCAGGCCTGCCAGGGTGTTGTTGAGGTTCAGCGGCACTGGCTCCAGGCGCTGGCGGCGGGAGAAGGCCAGTAGCTGCGAGGTCAGCTTGGCACCGCGGTCCCCGGCCTCACGGATGTGCTTGAGGCGGGCACGGGCTTTTTCCAGGTTGTTCTTGTCCAGGTCCCGCTCGAGAAAGCTCGCGCCGGTGAGGATCACCGTCAGCAGGTTGTTGAAGTCATGTGCGACGCCTGCGGTGAGCTGGCCAACGGCCTCCAGGCGCTGCATCTGCTGCAGGGCCGCCTCGATGCGCTCGCGTTCGTCGATCTGCTCGCGCAGGCGCGCATTGGCCTCGGCCAGGCCTACGGCCGAGGCGCGTTCACTGCTGATATCGCGGGCCACCACATACAACAGGGTGTCTTCCGGCACCACCACCCACGACAGCCAGCGTTGCTGGCCACTGGCGTGCTGGATGCGGCCGACGAAGCGGGCGCTGGTACGGCCGTGGGCGAGGGCAGCCAACTCGTCGAGGAAGGCCTCCTGGTCAGGCTCCGGCAACAGGTGCAGCAGCGAGGCCTGGCTCAGGCGCTCGCGGCTGAAGCCGAGGGTGGCTTCCCAGGCCGGGTTGAGGGTGACCGGCGTGAGGTCTTTGTTGAGCACGGCCAGCAAGTCCTGGGACAGCTCCCAGGCGCGGTCACGTTCGCGGGTACGGCGTTCGACCCGCTCGCCGAGCATTTCATTGAGCCGCTCCAGCGCCTGGGTCGCTTCGCGCTGCTGGTGGATGTCCTGCAACACGCCGGAAAAGCGCACGCAGCGGCCGTCGACGAACTGGGTCTGGCCGGTGGAGAGCAGCCAGCGCGGCTCCAGGCCGTTGGGTCGGGCAATGCGGAATTCGACGCGGTAATGGCCGTCGCCGCTAGGGCTCATGGCGCGGTCCACTGCTTCGCGCACCCGCTCCAGGTCGTCGCGGTAGATCCCGGCGTAGAACACCTCCAAGGTCATCTCGGTGTCCACCGGCAGGCCGAACAGGCGCTTGCAGCGGTCGTCCCAGAGCAGCAGGTTGTCTTCCGGGCGGAAGTCCCAGGTGCCCATGCCAGCGGCATCAATGGCGATACGTGCGCGGGCCTCGACGTCGAGCAGCGCTTCCTCGGCGCGGTGCCGACGCTGGCGCTCCTGCACCTCGGTCAAGGCCCGGCGCACCGCCTTGGGCAGCAGCGGCAGGTTCTTCTTCAGCACGTAGTCGGTGGCACCCAGGCGGATCATCTCCACCGCGTGCTCCTCGCCATAGATGCCGGAGAGGAAGATGAACGGCACCTCCGGCGCCAGACGTTGGGCGATGGCCAGCACGTCGGTGCCCGACGAGCCGGGCAGCACGCAATCGCACAGGATCAGGTCGAAATGCTTCTCGCTCAGGGCGTGCTCCACGCCTATATGATCGAACACCAGGTGCGACTGCACCTGCAAGCCACTGCGCTCCAGGCGCAACAGCGTCAGCTCGGCGTCCATCGAGCTGTCTTCGACCATCAGCAGTTTAAGCGTTTGCTGCATCGAGGCGACCTTCAGCTACCAGCGCGTCGGTTCAGGCGCAACGAGCCGGGTGGTGGCTCGTTGAGCACCGCCCAGAAGATGCCCAGGTCGGAGATGGCGGCAACGAACTCCTTGAACTCCACCGGCTTGACCACGTAGGCGTTGACGCCCAGCTCATAGGCGCGCAACAGGTCGGGTTCTTCCCGGGAGGAGGTCAGCATTACCGTCGGAATGCTGCGCAGTTCGGCCGTGGCGCGCACTTCCTTGAGTACCTCCAGGCCATCGACCTTGGGTAGCTTGAGGTCCAGCAGCAGGACTGCTGGGTTGCCGTCGTCGCGTTCGGCATAGGCGTTGCGGCGCAACAGGTAGTCCAGTGCATCGGCGCCATCGCGCAGCACGATCACCTCGTTGGCCAGCTGGCTGCGCTCCAGCGCCAGCAGGGTCAGCTCCAGGTCGCGAGGATTATCTTCGACCAGCAGGATGGGTTTGAGCATGATGGGTGTGATTACCTCAGTTTTTCAACGGGTGACGGGGCAGGGTGAAGTGGAACGTGGCGCCCCTGCCGGTTTCGCCTTCGGCCCAGACCTGTCCATCGTGGCGCTCGATAATGCGGCGCACGCTGGCCAGGCCGATGCCGGTACCTTCGAAGTCCTCCATGCGGTGCAGTCGCTGGAACACCCCGAACAGCTTGCTGGCGTAGGCCATGTCAAAGCCCACGCCGTTGTCCTTGATGAAAATCTCGATGTGCTCCGGGTGCTCCACGGCGCCGATTTCAATGCGCGCAGGGTCCCGGCCACGGGTGTACTTGATGGCGTTGGCGATAAGGTTTTGCAACGCCAGGTTGATGAACGCCGGGTCGCCGATCACCTTTGGCAGTTGGGCTATGTGCCACTCGATGTTACGCCCTGCATAGTCCGGTGCACACTCGGTGCGTAGGGTTTCTACCAGGACATTGAGATCCACATCTGACAGGCGCAAGGCTGAGCGGCCCATCTGCGAGAAGTTGAGCAGGTTGTCCACCAGGGTTCCGGCAAACTGCGCCGCTTCGCCGATGTGTTTCAAAAAGCGCAGGCCGCGCTCGGACAAGTGCTCGGCCTCGACCTCGGCCAGCAGTTCGCTGTAGCCGGCAATATGACGCAAGGGCGCGCGCAGGTCGTGGGAGACGCTGTAGGAGAACGCCTCGAGCTCCTTGTTGGAATGCAACAGCTCATTGGAGAGTTGCGCCAGTTCCTCGGCCTTGCGCAGCACGATGCCCAGCACCGCCGTGCGCAGTTCAGCCACGATGTCGACCACCAGTGGACTCCACGGAACGCAAAAGCCGCGCACCTCCTCCTGCCAGCTGTCGAAGCTGTGCCGCGGGCTGAGGTTGCCCTGGGGGCTGATTTCCTTGCTTGGCCGACCTGCCCAGGTGACGGTACGCGCTTGCTCGGGGCGAAACCACAGCAGGTAGTGCGAATGGATCTGCGAGATCGCCACGGCCAGCACGCCACCGGCATGCTCGGCCAGCTCCGGCAGCTCGGGAATGTCCCGGCCCAGGTTGTCGCTTTGGTACACCTGCTCGTCGCCGTGTTCCGTCAGCCAGTGCACCAGCGCGTCCACCTGCGCCTGCGGCGGCGTGCTGCCGACCAGGTCGCAGCGCCCGGCACTGATGATCGCCGCGCCCGTGGCCCCGGCGAAGTCCAGCAGCACCTGTGGAAGGCTCAGCAGGCCGCCGCTGACGCTGTCGTGATCGGCCATGGCCGAGAGCATCTGGACGATGCGCTGACGTAGCTTGAGCAGGTCGCGGGTGCTGGTGTGCGACTCGTGGGACTCGATCTGCAGCGACAGCACGCTGGCCAGCAGCTCGCAGGCGGTGCGGATGCGCAGGTCGACGGCCCGCGGCTGGTCATGATGGCAGGAGATCAACCCCCACAGCTGGCCATCGACCACGATCGACAGCGACATCGAGGCCAGTGTGCCCATGTTGCGCATGTATTGCAGGTGCACCGGCGACACGCTGCGCAGCGCCGCGAAGCTCATGTCCAGCGGCTTGCCGGTGCGCGGGTTGTTGCCCGGCAGCAGCTTCGAGGCCTGGTAGTTGGCGTCTTCGATCAGACGGATGCGGTTGACCCGGTACAGCTCGCGCGCCTGGCGGGGGATGTCCGACGCCGGGAAGTGCAGGCCGAGGTATTGCGGGTAGCCGGGGTCGGCGGCTTCGGCCAACACCTGGCCGTTGCCCTCGGCGTCGAAGCGGTACGCCTTGACCCGACCAAAGCCGGTGATGCGCTTGATCTGCAGCACCGATTGCTGCAGCAATTCCTCGATACTGCCGGCCTGGTGCAGGCTGCCGACAAAGGCACGTACAAGCGGGTAGTAGTCGTGCTCGCCCAGGCTGTCGTCGATGGGGCAAGGCTCGAATTCGGCGATCAGCACCTGGTCATGACGGTGAGCCAGCAGGCGCAGGCTGTCCGCGCAGGGAGCCCCCGGACGCAGGTGAACATCGCCGATATGGAAGGGGAAGATCTCGTCGCTGGGCAGGCGGCCCAGCTTGGCGCGCAGGTCGAAACCGCATTCGAGCAGTTCGGGCAGTGCGCAGCCCAGCAACTCGAGGGCCGGTATACCCAGCCAGTCCTCGGCGTTTTCGCTGGCCTGCAGGATACGCAGGTCGTGTTCGTCCAGCACCACCAGGAAACCCTGGGGTTGGATACTGCCCGGCACCTGAATCGGTTCCTGGGCACAGCGTTCGACGGCCTGGTCGAAGGCGTTCTGGGCGGTGGTCAAGGAAGCTCTCCTGTTGAAGCTGGGCGCGCTGGCCAAATACCTTTGGCACAGAATATTGCCTGGGCAAGGTAACAGATACCCGATGGTTTCGCCGCGCTCATGGCCATTTGAGGGCAATTCTAAGGCTAGGTTCTACGCAGCCCTGAAATTTGTATAAGTTTTTGTAGCCCTTCTGCGACGAGGCTCCTGGGGCATTTTCTGGTCCGCGGCACGCTCTGCGATATTTTCCGCAATCTAGCGGGATCCAATCTCACTGCTACGCTCAAGAAAGCACAAGGAACACTGGGTAGGGAAATTCGGTGACAGAGCGCTTCATGGCCATGCTGTGCGGCCTGCTGTTGAGCAGTGGTGTCGTGGCAGCGGACTTTCTTGTCGAGGTGCAGGTTCAAGTGCAGCGTGGCTGCATGCTCGTCAACCAACCTCGCGATGCTGGCGCACAGGCCGCCGGTCGAATCGACCTGGGGGTCACTTCGCGCCTCGATGGCCCCGGAGCGCCCCTGAGCGGCGTACTCTTCAGCCCCCGCCCACCTCGCCTTGAGTGCAACCCCGATACCCCCTATCAGATCCGTGTCGATGGCGGCCAGCATGGCGGCGTCGGCGAACTGCGCTTCCTCGCCAGCGCCGATGCCCAGGCCCGGCCAATTCCCTATCGGCTCTACCGCGACGCTGCCTGGCGCGAGCCGTTGGCGGTGAACGTCGCGCAATCGGCCAGGGTGCCCGACAGCGGCTCGGTGGAGCTGCCGCTGTATGCGCGCATCGACACCCTGGCCTGGGTGCCACGCAGCGGGCTGTACGCCGACCTGCTGAAAGTCACGGTCACCTGGTAGGCGCTCGCCATGCACAAGGACACCTAGCCATGCACCGTACCTCGCTTCTTCTGTTGACCCTTGGGCCGCTGCTGCTGCCCAGCGGGGTGGTGCACGGCAGCACCAGCGGGTTCATCCAGGCAAGCCTGGTCATCAGTGCCGCCTGCCAGATCAGCAGCGACCCGCAACCCGCTACGCTGGGCAATCCCGGCGTCATCGATTTCGGCGCCCAGGGCCCGAGCTGGGACCAACCCTTGCGCGGCCGTGTGGATGAGTCGGGCGGCGAGGGCAGCTTGCAGATCAGTTGTACGCCGCAGGTACGTGCTTTCAGCGTGCGTATCGACGAAGGCCTCAATGGCAGCGACGGCGTGCGCCGCCTGAGCAATGGCCGCGAGGTGATTCCCTACCAGCTGGCCGCAGACCCCGGTGGCAACAGCCGCTATGTCATCGGTCAGTCGCGCACCTTCGCCATTCGCAGCAGCGAGCAAGTCCCTATCCCGATCTACGGCGTGGTCATCGCGCAGCCTCGCGCGCTGCCCGCCGGTTTCTACCGCGACACCCTGAGGGTGACCCTGGACTGGTAACACGCAAGGAGGATTGTATGGCACGCACACTCACCCACGGCATCCTCGCAGGGCTTGGCCTTGCCCTGGCAGCCAATGCCCAGGCGGCGACCGTGACCGGCACCATCAGCTCGACCCTGACGCTCACCGCCGCCTGCCAGGTCAATGGCAGCTCGGGCTCTTCGGGGCTTAACTTCGGTGCGCTGAACTTCGGCACCCAGGACTCGCTGTTCACCACGGCCAACGGCCAGGTGCTCGGCGGCGGCGGTGGAGCCATGAGCATCCTCTGCTCGGCCGGCACGGTGCCGGCGATTCGTGTGCGTGCCGGTTCCCATGACGGCCAGTCTGCCGGCGGTACCCGCGCCCTGGCCGACGGCAGCGGCAACTTCGTGCCCTACGATTTCTATACCGATGCCGGGCACACCTCGCTGCTGGCCATCGACGGCACCATCACCCTGCCGACCAGCACCGGGGTGGCGCAGACCGTCAACCTTTACGGCCAGGCGCGGGGTAAGGCTGGGTTGCCGGCGGGCACCTACACCGACACGGTGGCAGTCGAGCTGAGCTTCTGAGCCATGTCCGGCTGCCTGCGCAGCGGCCTCGCGGGGCTGCTGGGGCTGGGTCTGGCGCTGCCGCTGCCGTTGTCGGCGGCGACCAGCAGTACCTTCCAGGTCAGTGCGACGGTCACTGCCGGTTGCCTGGTAGTGGGCGGTGTCACCCAGTATGGCGTGCTCGACTACGGCGTCAGTTCTGCGTTGTCCACGGCGGCGCTGAGCACCTCCCTGGGCGGGACCACGGTGACCTTCCAATGCACACCGGGGGTGGCCTTGAGCATGAGCCTTGACGGCGGCCAGAACAGCGCCGCCGGCACGCGCAACCTCAAGCGCAGCGGCGGTGCGCAACTGCTGGCGTACCAGCTGTTCCGCGATGCTGCGCTGACGCAGGGCCTTGGCATCGGCGCCAACGTGACGGTCAGCTACAGCGACCCGACGGCGATCAAACTGCCGATCTATAGCCGCGCCCAATTGACCGGCAACGTGCCAGCGGGCACCTACACCGATTCAGTGCAAGTGACGGTGACCTGGTGAACGGGACATCGATAACCAAAAGGAGAGCGGCATGGCGGTAGGCGCGAGCATAGCGCGGGGGGTGGTCGGATTGTTGTGGCTGGCAAGCCTGCCCGCCGGGGCGGCCACCTCGGTGTTGATCTGGCCGATAGACCCGGTGCTGGAGGCCGGACAGAAGGCCGGCGCACTGTGGCTGGAAAACCGTGGTTCGGAACCTGCGAGCCTGCAAGTTCGGGTCTTCGCCTGGCGCCAGGGCGATTACCAGGAGCAGTTCCAGGCCCAGCGCGAGATCATCGGCAGCCCACCGGTGGCCACTATCGCTCCCGGGCAGAAGCAGTTGGTCCGCCTGACCCGCACCGGCAGCTCGCCGGTGGGCCAGGAGCAAGCCTTTCGCATCATCATCGACGAGATTCCCTCGCCGTTGCCGGCCGAGGCCGCCAGCGAAGGGCCGAAGGCGGCGATTCGCTTGCAGATGCGCTATTCGGTGCCGTTGTTCGTGTACGGCGAAGGCTTGTGGGGGCGGGCCGACCCCGAGGGCAAGCGCAGCGCCGACAGCGTCGGCCAGCCGCAATTGAGCTGGCGCGCGGTGACAGTGCAGGGCAAGCCCTACGTCGAGCTGCGCAACACCGGGCCGGTACACGCGCGCCTGACCGATGTGGTGCTGGCGCAAGGTGGCCAGGAGCGCCCGCTGGTCGAAGGCCTGCTCGGTTACGTGCTGCCCGGCGCCAGCATGCGCTGGCCAGTGCCGGCCGGCACGGGGGCAGGTGGCGTACTCAAGGGACGGGTCAACGGCCAGGATGTGGCCCAGGCTATCCGTCAGGGGCAGTGAAGCGTGCGTGAGTGAAATGCAGGGGCCAGGGAGGACCCGGCAATGGTTGGAACAGGTGTGTGAGTCATCTGTCGCAGGCGAGCTGCCGCTTTGGGCTGAGTCTGGTGCTGATCGTTCCTGGCCTGGCGCGGGCCGACGACCTGCCGCCGCCGCCCACGCAAGCGACGGCCGTCGCCGACGCCACGCTGTACCTGGACCTGCTGGTGAACCAGGTGCCCAAGGCTGAGCTGGTGCCGGTGCAACAGCGCGCCGGGCGGCTGTACCTGGACAGCGCAGCCTTGCGTGCCGCAGGCGTGCAGTTGCCGGGCGACCCCCAGGGCGAGCTGGCCCTGGACGCCATCGGCGGCCTGCACAGCGACTACGACAGCGGCAACCAGCGCCTGCTGCTGCAAGTGCCGCCGGCCTGGCTGCCCGACCAGCAACTGGGCGAGCGCAGCCTGTACCCGGCGGTGGATGCGCGCAGCAGTTTCGGCGCGTTGTTCAACTACGATCTGTATTTCAACGACACCGACGAGGGCGGCAGCTACCTGGCCGCCTGGAACGAACTACGCCTGTTCGACAGCTGGGGCACGTTCGCCACCACCGGACAATGGCGCCAGGCGCTCGATAACGCGTCGAGCAGCGACAGCCGAGACGGCTTCCTGCGCTACGACACCACCTGGCGCTTCACCGACGAGCAGCGCCTGCTCACCTATGAGGCCGGCGACCTTATCACCGGCGCCTTGCCCTGGACCAGCGCGGTCAGGGTCGGCGGCCTGCAGCTGTCGCGTGACTTCGGGGCGCGCCCGGACCTGGTCACCTACCCACTGCCGGCCTTCGCCGGAGAAGCTGCGGTGCCGACCTCGCTGGACCTGTTCATCAACGGCTACAGAACCAGCAGCGAACAATTGCAACCCGGCCCTTACACCCTGACCAACGTGCCATTTATCAACGGCGCCGGCGAGGCCGTGGTGGTGACCACCGACGCCCTGGGGCGCCAGGTCTCGACCACCTTGCCGTTCTACGTCACCAGCAGCCTCTTGCAGAAGGGCCTGTCGGACTACTCCGTGGCCGCCGGTAGCCTGCGCCGTGACTATGCCGTGCGTGACTGGGGCTATGGCCAAGGCGTGGCCTCGGCAAACCTGCGCCATGGCGTGACCGACGCCTTCACCCTGGAAAGCCATGTGGAAACCGCCGAGTCGCTGAGCCTCGGCGGTCTTGGCGGCAATGTGCGACTGGGCACCTTCGGGGTGCTCAACGCAGCCCTGGCGCAAAGCCGGTTCGAAGGTGAAAAAGGCCATCAGGTCGCCCTCGGCTACCAGTACAACAGCCAACGCCTGGGCTTCAACTACCAACGTGTGGAGCGCCAAGGCGAGTATGCCGACCTGACGCGCATTGAGTCGCCCGAGATGCGCCTGAGCCAGCGCAGCGAACAGGTGACACTGAGCGTGAACCTGGAACGCTATGGCAGCCTCGGCGCCGGTTACTTCGACGTGCGCGCTGGCGACGGTACGCGCACGCGCTTGCTCAACCTGAGCTGGAGCAAGCCGCTATGGGGCAACAGCAGCCTGTACCTGTCGGCCAACCGCGAGGTCGGCGACAGCCAATGGGCGGTGCAGGCGCAGTTGGTGATCCCCTTCGACCTGCGCGGCACCCTGGCCTTGAGCATGGAGCGCGACCAGAACGGCGAAAGCCTGCGGCGAGTCAACTACAGCCAAGCCGTGCCTGTGGGCACCGGCGTGGGCTACAACCTCGGCTATGCCGATGGCAATGCGCGCGCCGCGTATCGCCAAGCCGACGTGACCTGGCGTTTGCAGTCGGTACAGTTGCAGGCTGGTACCTACGGCAGCAGCGGCGACATGACCCGTTGGGCCGATGCCAGCGGTTCGCTGGTGTGGATGGACGCCGGCGTGTTCGCCGCCAATCGCATCGACGATGCCTTCGTGGTGGTCAGCACCAGCGGCTACGCCGATGTGCCGGTGCGCTACGAAAACCAGTTGGTGGGACGCACCGATCGCAATGGCCAACTGCTGGTGCCCTACAGCAGCGGCTATTACCGCGGCAAGTACGAGATCGACCCGATGGAGCTGCCGGCCGATGTGCTGGCCCCGCAGGTCGAGCAGCGCGTGGCGGTGCGTCGTGGCGCGGGCTACCTGCTGGCGTTCGAGCTCAAGCAGGTGCTGGCGGCCAGCCTGGTGCTGGTGGATGCCAGGCAGCAGGAGCTCAAGCTGGGCAGCCGGGTGGTCGATGAGCGCACCGGAGCCCAGGCGGTGGTCGGCTGGGATGGGCTGGTGTACCTGGAAAACCTCGCCGCGCAAAATCGCCTGCGCGTCGAGCGCGCCGAAGGTGGCACCTGCGTGGTCGAGTTCGAACTGCCGCAAGGGGAGGGGCCGATCCCGCTGATCGGCCCGCTGGTGTGCCAATGAACTGCGCCTGGCGTTTGCTGCTGCTGGCCGGCACCTGCGTCACGGTCACGCCCGCCTGGGCCTTGTGCACCACCAGTGCCACGTCGCCAGCGGCATTCGGCACGATCAATTCGACCCTGGTTCGCACCACGGTGCAAAGCGCCTCGACCGCCAACGCCGGGTTATCGTGCACCGGCTCGCTGCTGTCGCTGCTGACCACCAACGACCATTTCTACGCCACTGTCACCGCGACCACCAGCGGCTTGGTCGGGCCTACCGGCGATGTCATTCCCTACACGCTCTACGCCAACAACAGCACCAGCTTCCCGATCACCCGCGGCACCCGCTTCGACTTCGCCCGCAATGGCATCATCGATGCCCTGGGCCTGCTCAACGGCACCACGCCCAAGACCGTGCCGGTGTACCTGCGCAGCGTGGTCGGCAGCAACGTGGCGGCAGGGGTGTACACGGAAACCCTGAGTATCTTCTGGGACTGGAACTACTGTTCCGGCATTGGTATCGGCAACATCTGCCTGGGGCGCGATATCGGCACCGGTACCCAGACTCTGACCGTGAGCCTGACGGTCAGCAACGACTGCCAGATCACCACGCCTGCCGTCAGCTTCGGCAGTGCGCCGGTGGTGGCCGGGTTCGGCACGGTCAACCAGAGCATCAACATTGCCTGCACCAAGGGCAGCAGCTACACAGTGGGTTTGAATGACGGGGAGAATGTCGCGGGGGGGCGGCGGCGGATGAAGTCCAGCGCCAGCAACTACCTGGCGTATGACCTCTTCAAGAGCGGGGGAAGTGTGCGCTGGGGGGCGGTGGGCGCGGCGCGCCGGGCGAGCAGCGATGCCGACGTCAACCCGGGCCCTGGCACGGGCACCGGCAGCCAGGTGTTCAACTACAACGCCAAGGTCTACACCGACCAGGCCACGCCGCCAGCGGCGACCTATACCGACAATGTGATCCTGGATGTGCAGTTCTAGAGATGCGCAGGCGGGGCTCTTGCAGGAGCGGGCAAGCACGCTCCTGCAAGGGGGGGGGCGAGCCAGGCGGTCAGCGCAAGTCGTCGACCATCTTGGTCAAGGTCTCCAGTACCGCCCCGGCCAGCGCCTTGGAACGCTCGCCCGACCAGCCGGTGGTGGGGTTGGGGGCATCGTCGTGGTCCTTGAAGGGCATCTCCAGGGTCAGCGACAGGCAGTCGTAGGCCTGGCCGACCGCGTTGCAGGCCAAGGTCATGTTGGCCTGGCCAGGCTCGTCGCGGGTATAGCCGTAGGTGGTCTGGAAGTCCTTGGTCACGCTGCACAGGATGCTGCGGAACTGCTCCTCCAGCTTGGCGATGCGCGGCGTGTAGCCCGGGTTGCCCTCGCAGGCCGCGGTGAACACATGGGGGATTTCCTCATCGCCATGGGCATCGACGAAGGCATCCACGCCGTACTGCTTCATCTGGCTCTGAGCGAAGAACACCTCGGGGCTCAGTTCCACGCTGGCGTCCTGCCATGCGCGGTTGAGGTCCTTGCCCTTGAAGTTGGTGCGCAGATGGCCGAGGAAGGCGCCATCCGGGTTCATGTTGGGGATCAGATACAGGTCGGCCTTGGCCAGCAGTTGGCGGATCACCGCGTCGTTGCTTTCCAGGCGGTCGATCACGCCCTCCATGAACCATTCGGCCATGTGCTCGCCAGGGTGCTGCTGGGCGATGATCCACAGCTTGCGCTTGCCCGGCGCGCCGTCGCCTGCCCGCAGCAGCGGGATATCGCGACCCTGCACGCTGCGGCCGTGGGCCACCAGGGTAACCCCGGGAATCTGCTGGGCACGCTCGATAAGCTGGTTGTGCCGTGCACGCGGGTAGGGCTCGAAGTAGGCGAACCAGGCGTGGTCCTGTTCGGCCTTGAAGTCGAACGCCAGGGCCTGGCCGTCGAAGCTGCTGGGTACGCGGAACCAGGTTTTCTGGTCGTACGAGGCAACGGCGTTGTAGCCGCTCCAGGCGTTCTTGTAGGACGATTGCGCGGCGTTGTCGAGGCTGAAGCGGTGGGTCTGGCCGGGGGTCAGGCCACTGGCCTTGAAGTGGAACCACTGGAAGTGGCCACTGTGGGTGTCGGGGCGTATGGCCAGGTGGACTCGGGCCGGGTCGCTGGCGTCCAGCACCTGGATGTTGCCGGAGTCGAAGTCGCAGTCGATGGTCAGCGGGGACAGCGTCACGGTCATTGCCAGGCTCCTGTGGCTTTGTTTTGGAGGCTACTGTACACCGCTTGGGGAGTTGCGGCGTCTCTTTGGTCGGCTTTCGATCGCCTGCGTCAAGGTGTGGCTTGGGATTCGTCATTCTCGAATGTTGGTTCGGACGCCTTGGGTTTGCTACGACGTGTAGTCGCCCGAGGCTTTCGCTTGGGTCGCTCGCCAGGGTGGACGGTCCAGATGTAGGCGTTTTCCCGCAGCCTTTCCTGAATATTTA